>JBANFU010000194.1:0-9137 GCA_037975865.1 Bacteroidota bacterium | reverse complement strand
CTTTCAACGCCTCAAGGGCACAGGTAAATGTTTGCAAGTTTTCTCGCTGATAGTCCCCATGAAGGCTCAATGACTTACTCAAACCAATGTCAACGGGCAGATCCTCATACACGCGAGCTTGACGCTGTTGGGCAATGGCGAGTATGGTAGAATGCGGCTCTTCCCACATAGGTCCTAAGGCCACAGGTATTTTGTCTTTGATAATTCCCGCCTTTTCTTGGGCAATGGCTGACAATGTATTTCCCAGCATATCCATGTGATCCCAGCCAATATTGGTAATGACCGATAAAATAGGAGAGATGACGTTGGTGCTATCCAGTCGACCGCCCAATCCCACTTCAATGACACCATAATCCACGTTTTCCTTGGCAAAATGGTAAAATGCCATCGCCACAGTAATTTCAAAGAAACTGGGCTGGATTTCGATGATATCATCGTATACCAATTCCAGAAAGTCCAGAACCCGTTGTTCAGAAACACATTGACCATCGATGCGAATGCGTTCACGAAAATCAACCAAATGTGGGGATGTGTATAGGCCCGTTTTATAACCATGAGCCGACAAAGTTGCCGACAGCATACTGCTCACAGAACCTTTACCATTGGTACCTGCTACATGAATCCATTTTCTGTTTAAATGAGGATTACCGAGGCGATTCAACAACAACAGTGTGTTGGTAAGGTCCTTTTTAAAGGCGGCTTTCCCGATGTTTTGGAACATGGGGAGCTGTTTGTACATGAAGTCCAGGGCTTCAGCGTAAGAGGCGAACCTCGACATAATTAATAGGTTTTCTTTACGTCTAGTGTGACCAATGCACTCTCACCGCAACCATCGCCATTTTTCTCAAACTGTGAACGCTTCAGAAATTTGGTAAATGTCGCAATCATATCGTCATCAGAACCATTCCAAGTGGTTCCACTCACATTCCATTCAATGACTTTCCAAGTACCATTACAATCAACCCTAACACGGGCGATAATCTTTCCATACGCATCGGTGTTGGGATTGTCAAAATCCGAAGACATGGAATATTTTGTAAATTTTGCACTGAAATTCGCACTCCCTTTGTTGCTGGTTACGCGATCGCCGTAATTCCCAGTAACACCACCGTTGTTTCCACCTTTGCCTGATCCGGTGCTGCCTATGCCATTTTTTACACCATTGGGATCACCAACTCCGCCGGTTCCATTGCGCTTACCAATCTTTGTGAAATCGACTTTGATTTTTGGATTGTCACTGGGTGGGCGATCAGAACTTGGTGGATCAATGGGTGGCAAACTCGGTGTTTCAGGCTGCGCTTCACTTGTAACAACTGGACCAACGCCTCCACTTTGAGGTTGGTTGCTAGAAGGACCTTCAGACGGTGCACCACCTTGCGCTGGTGGTGTTGGTGATGGTCCGCCATCGGTTGGCCTACCGGCACTCACATCCTCAACCATTCCAAAGTCTAATACCAATGATCCCTTTTTATTTTCAAAAGGAGGGTTGGGGATAGAGATATGGACAAACCACAACATCCCCAAAATAATAGCCGATGCCGTGAGGCTGATCAACCAAGAAACAACCCGTTGATTGGTGGTTGTTGTAAGGTTTTCTTCAATTTGATAATGCGCCATATTACTTCCAATCTAACGACACATCAGATACCGATAATGTGCCTGTTGGCATATTTTTAATCGATTCGGCAAAATGGGAGGCCCGCTGTTCGTCCGAAAATTTCCCCAAAACAACTTTGTTTAGGCTGCTTTTTTTCACGGCAACTACACAAGCGTCGATCCCCAGTTTTTGCCATAAAAAGCATTCTCTGTTGGCCAACTCCAAGGTGATGTAAGACCCGCCAGAAACGGTGTATTTACCCCCCATGTCGCGGAGCGATTCATAAAATCCAACAATACCTTCAGTTCCGGTACCGTAGTCGATGCGGTGCGAAATACTGCTATCCATGTGGCTTTGTTCGTGTATGCTGACCACTTCATTGGTTGCCACATCCGCGGGTTTTATTTCTGTTTTCTGTACTTGCGAATCTTGAGGAATCAAGCTTGCCAAGTCTTGTCCGGAACTCACCGACCATATTTGCGCAACGGTCATCAATATCCCTGCGCCAATACTAATGATTGAAAACGAGGCCGCGGCTCTCCACAACAAGGGCTGTGTTCTCTTGGATTGAGTAAAATCGCTGTGATGCACTTCGTTTGTTTCAATCAGTGTCGGTTCCGAAGTCGTATGATCTACTGAGTTGGCCGCAATTGTTTCTTCATGCGGTTTCTCAGCAACGAGATTTTCGATGGTAAGAGGGGTAGGGTTATTTACCGACGGATTGACTGAATTCGCTGTGCTTTCGACCTTCCACTGCCATTGAATGTTGGGAAGACCGTAGGATTGCAAGCTCAAATTCAAGTTGGAATCGGCCAAAAAGAACAGTTCACCCATGGGGTTGCGGTGGAAAGAACCCAATACACCGAATCGGAAATGAACATTAGAACCTGTTTGTCCGTTGATCTCAACCACGAAATCTGTGAGTAACTGGCTTGCTTGTTTGAAGGAGAGACCAAACTTTTCCTTGAGCGCATTGGCCACAAACCCATCGTCCTCTTTGATGTCAGCATTGAAGTAAACACTGTAGGAGGCCGGTTTGATTTGTCCAGAAAAAGGATTGGCAACACCAAAATTTTTGCGGAGAATGAATGCTCCAAAACCGGGCACAACGGCACATTCATGTTCATGGAGAACATGGGTAAGTGCAACTACAACCGATTGGGCATTCATAGTTACAATATTACGTGTTTTTTACAACAAATTAGAAGATGGAAATTGCCAAACCGCCCATCAGTGTCAAGCCGTAGTTGGGATAACCGTACCAAAGTTGGTATTGATTCCCCAATAAATTGCTGCCTTGAAGCCAAATTCTTCCTTTGCCGTTGATGCGATAATCGATGCGAGCATGGATATCCATAAACCCTTTCATTTCGGTTGTTCGAGGTTTTCCATCGACATAGATTTGATTTCTACGCTTACTCATACCGTCGAATCCTGCGCTCAACTCCAAGTTTTTTCCTAACGTATAATTGGCATTTACACTGTAGGTAAATCCGGGAAGATGCCAAGCGTAGTCGTTTCCATCCACTGAATAGTTTACCACTTTTGCATTGGCGCTTACCTTTAGTTTTTCACCCAAATGATATTTCACCAAGGAACGGAAATAGACACTGCTCAGGTGAGATGCATAAATCATTTGAAGGCTACCAAGGCTGTCGTTGGCTTGTTTTCCCAGGGTATTTACTTCTGTGCTCGACACAACCAAGCCGAAATTCGAACTGCTATTACCACCCATGTCCAAGGCGAATTCCGCATTTTGAGTAATTTTCCCTTTGATACCCACGAAAAGATTGACTTCATCGTAAGTGTTCTTTACAGAAATGGAGTCGTTAAAAAATGGCATCATCGCATTTAGGCGACGGAAACTATTCTTTTTCAGTCCACCATCAAGACCACCATAAATATTGAGATTTAGACCGCTCAGGGTTTTTTCAAAGTTGATGTAAGGGTTGATTTTAAATGTGTTCTCACTGGGCATCGAATCCAAGGTAGATACATTATACGTAGTGATGGCACCTACTTTTAAATTGAGTTTGGTGGGCGCATGTTTGAATTGGACGTAGGGGAAAACATCGACAAAGAGTTGCTGATTGTGCGATTTTCCTTCAAATTTATTGGTGTCATCGGCCTGCAGCATGTTGATGTAGGTACCGCTCATATCCAATCCCAAACGGGTGTTCTTGATGTCCTGTTTGAGATTGACATAACCGCTGAGTTCGTCCTCCTGCTGATCCATGTTGTTTTTGAATTCTTGGGCTGCAATTCCTGTGCGAAAACTGGGCTTTTTACCACTTCCGATGTAATCATAGTCCACACCCAATCCATAATTGTCATTGATCCTTCCCGTGGTAAGTATGCTACTTTGCTCAAATGCAGAATCTTTACCAAAGAAATTGATTTTGTCGCGATTGTAGAAAACTTTCGTTTCCAATCCACTGCTCTGATAGTATTTGGCTCCTTGGAGTTGGAATTTGTTGGTAGAAAATTCTCGAATCGAATTGGAAGGGGTAGCTGAAAGATGAAGTCCGCTAAAATTGTAGCTGTAGTTTGCGTTGGGTTTGTTGGAAAGATAAACTTCACCCAAGGTGTGTCCGTAGTTTCCCGCGCCGATTCGCGCGTAGTTCGACATATAAACTGAGTCGGTGACGCGATCTTTGAGCTTTTCGGGTTGGATAGGACGCGTAATTTTACGTGTATTCCAAGCAAATTCAGGGGTTTCGAATTTGACATTGATTTTGGGATTCTCAGACCGAGGCACGATGGGGTCCAAAAGCAACTTCGACGCCGGAATCAATTTGGGTTCGAATTTGGTAGTCACCTGCTTGGAGGAATTGTCAATGCCTCCGCGTCCTGGCTGAGCACAAAGAGTGGCCGTGAATCCAAGAACCGCACTAAATACAATTGCACTTTTCATGTATGATACAAATATGTTCTTTTGATGGGAGGGGTTAATCACTATTTTTGCGGGTGTCCAATAAATGAAACGAAAAAAGAGATCGTCTCTTGTTTCCAGTAAATCGCAATAAAATTTCCGAATTATGTTGTTGTGTTTATTGAATTTTCTTATCTTTGCAGCCCAAATCACGGAATATGTACGCCATTGTTGAAATAGCCGGAAGGCAATACAGGGTAGAAGAGAACAAGCATCTTGTTGTCAATCGCCTACAAGCGGAAGCAGGCTCTACCATCGAGTTTAATAAAGTTTTATTGGTAGGTGGAGAGAAAATCAAAGTAGGAGCACCAACAGTAGCTGGCGCTTCAGTTACAGCCACTGTGAAAGAGCATGGCAAAGGTGACAAAGTTTTGGTTTTCAAAAAGAAACGCAGAAAAGGTTATCAGAAGATGAACGGTTTCCGTCATTATCTGACATTGTTGAAAATAGAAAGCATCAAATCTTAATTTAGGTATTCGTCATGGCACACAAAAAAGGTGCGGGTAGCACCAAAAACGGAAGAGAATCACACAGCAAACGCCTTGGAGTTAAGATCTTCGGTGGTCAAGCAGTGAAAGCAGGAAATATTATCGTTCGTCAGCGTGGAACCAAACACCATGCAGATGTAAACGTGGGTATCGGTAAAGACCATACCTTGTTCGCATTGGCTGACGGAGTGGTAGTTTTCCGCAAAGGAAGAGAAGGTAGAAGCTTCGTATCAGTACAAGTCCAAGCCTAATCCATAAAAATCTTACTATAGAAAGGGGAAGGCAACTTCCCCTTTTTTATTTTTGTACACACCATGACATCCCAAACACCCAAAACGCCCTCTCAGTCGTTCACTTTGATGAATGAACTCGTACTACCCAACGACACCAACACACTGAATAATTTGATGGGGGGTAGATTGCTTCATTGGATGGATATCTGCGCGGCCATTGCGGCCCAAAAACATAGCAACAATATCGTTGTGACGGCCTCTGTAGATAGCGTTTCCTTCAAAGAAAGCATCCGCTTGGGTGATGTAGTAACATTGAAAGCCTATGTTACCCGTGCCTTCAATTCAAGTATGGAGGTATTTATTGAGGTATTTGCAGAAAACCTGCCAAAAGGTGAAAAACTCAAGTCGAATGAGGCGTATTACACATTTGTGGCCCTCGATTCTCGACACCGACCCATCGCCGTGCCGCCATTGTTACCAGAAACTGAAATTGAACAGGAAAAGTACGACGGTGCTCTTAGACGCAGACAAGTTCGACTCATACTTGCTGGCAAAATGAAGCCAGAAGATGCGCAAGAATTAAAAAATCTGTTTCTCTAAGGATTACTTTATCAATCCAATTTCTCGGAGTCTCTCCATTAGAAATTCCATCGCAGAGCAATCTTCGTATTTCTTTGGATTATGCTCATCGATACATTGAGGCAAACAATCCAATCTCACCTCTGGTCTGGGATGTAAAAAGAATGGAATGCTGTATCTGGGGGTGCCCCATTGCTCGCGCGGCGGATTTACAACCCGATGCGTTGTACTTTTCAATTGGTCATTGGTGAGTCGTTGTAACATATCACCCACGTTGACAACAATATGGTCCTCGACCTCTGTAACGCCAATCCAATCACCATTTTTATTCAATACCTCAAGACCATCTGCACTGGCTCCAACCAATAGTGTGATTAAATTGATGTCCTCATGTTCTCCCGCACGGATGGCATCTTTGGGATCTCCCTCAATGGGTGGATAGTGAATGGCTCTTAGAATGCTGTTTCCATAACGGACTTTTTGATCAAAATACAATTCATCCAAACCCAAATGCAATGCAATCGCCCTTAACATTTGAATGCCCGTATCTTCTAATGCCTTGTAAATCGCTTCACCTGCGTTGTTGAATTCCGGGAGTTCTTCAACCCACTTGTTCTCCGGGTAGGTGGGAACTTCCACAGTAGCATTGGCCGTATACTGGCCGAAATGCCAAAATTCCTTCAAATCTCCGGCGTTGCGATTCTTCGCGTGTTCTTTCCCAAATCCGGTATAACCTCTTTGACCGCCACCAGCACTGTCGTCGTATTGCAACTTCACCGACTCTGGCAAATCAAAAAAGTGCTTTACCTGGTCATACAAGTTTGTTAATACATGGGAAGGGATGCCATGATTTCTAATGGCTACAAAACCGATCTGTTCATAAGCTTCTCCCAATTCGCGCACAAAAGCGGCTTTCTGAGCTTCTGTGCCTTGGGTAAAATCAGATAAATCGAGTTTGGGAATAGACTGCATGACGCAAATTTAACACAGCGCCCGCAGTTTTTAAGATTAAATGGAGTGATAAAGTTTTGAATCGCTCTCTTCCAAAATAATGGACAAGGTAGTAGGAGCAGGGCTAATCATGAGTCGATCCAAATCAGATGTTGCCTCGTACAACTCATTCAAATAATTCGACCAATCCGGGTTCTCAGCGATGTTGGCTTGAATATAAGCTACGGTTTCAGCCTCTGCTTCACCATAAAAATACAACAATAAATCTGAGTGGGATAGTGGTTTTGCCATATTGTTTGCTTTAACAACAAACATATAACGCACCCAAAATCAGATTATTTTACACGCACTACACTTTTTTGCATCTTTTTTCTCAGATTGAGAATGGCGTAATGCATACGGCCGATGCAAGTATTGATGTTTGTCTCTGTTAAAGCAGCAATCTCTTTGAAACTTAAATCAGCGTATTGACGTAAAATTAATACTTCACGCTGGTCTTCAGGAAGTTCACGAATCCACTGTTTGAGTATTTCAATCTCATCATTGGCAACGCGCTCATCTTCCTGACTGCTCACACTAATTCCCATGGCATCAAATACGTCACGACCTTCGGTGTCAACCACAACTGGCATTCGCTTGCGAGAACGAATTGAATCAATACTCATGTTTCTTGCAATACGCAGAGCCCAGGGTAAGAACTTGTCTTCGTGATTATATTTTCCGTTCTGAATACTGTGAATCACCTTGATGAAGGTTTCTTGAAATATATCCTCCGCCAAATATCTGTCACCTACAAGCAAATAAATGCTAGACAGAATACGAGTTCTGTGACGCTTAAGCAAAGTTTCAAATGCTGCATTGTTACCGTCGATGTAACGTTTAATCAGCACGCCGTCTGAGATCAATGGTGTAGTCATAATACCCTCCTTGCAGGTTAAAATGTGGTTTTAATAAAGCAAGTTTTTTGTTGAGTATTTTTTGACTTATAGGCGTTTTGGTTAGTGTTCCAGCCGTGAATGAATACAATAATTTTGGTAAATGCAAATTTTTACCTCATAAACGGACAAAAAAAGTTATTTTTTCAATCCGTTGAGGAAATCCCTCGTCAACATTTTGGGTTTCCCTGATGGCTGTAACATCTGTATTTCGTAGTCGCCATCCACCAGATGAACAATTAACTGTTTGTTGATGATTTCAAAGCCCAATTGTGCTGTTGTTTGGTTCGTTGATAGTATTTGTCCCTGCAGCAATTTGAGATCTCCATATGGCGTTTCCATCCAGGCACCCGGACTTGGAGAAAGGCCCCTGATTTTATTGTGGAATTCTAAAACAGACAGGGATAACGACAACCGACAAAAATCGCGGTTAAGTTTGGGCGCTGTTTTAATGAGGGCCAATTCAGGTTGAGGCGATGTTGTATAGGTCCCTTTTTCAATTTGATCTAAGGTTTTTACCATCAATTGTGCACCGATATGCATCATCCTATCATGCAATTCACCCACCGTTTCATTTTCACCAATTTCAATGGGCTCACTACTCACAACATCCCCCGTATCAATTTCGTGCTTCAGAAAAAACGTTGTAACGCCTGTAGTTTTCTCTCCCTGAATGATGGCATGGTGAATGGGCGCTGCACCCCGATAATTGGGCAATAGCGAACCATGTAAATTCATTGTACCCAAGCGTGGCATACTCCATACCACTTCTGGCAACATCCGAAAGGCGATCACAACGCCCAAATCCACATTGAACTGAGATAGGGATTCTATAAATGAGGGTGATTTCAGATTTACGGGTTGCAAAACGGGTATACCCAATGCAATGGCCGCCTTTTTTACCGCACTTTCGCTAATTTTTTGTCCCCGTCCCGCTGGCTTGTCCACTGCCGTAACTGCGCAAACCACTTGAAATCCCGCTTCAACCATGGCCACCAACGAAGTAGCTGCAAATTCAGGGGTTCCAAAAAAAACGATGCGCAATGAACGGTCAGTCATGACAACAAAGATAACACACGTTCAGACAACCTGTGTGGTGTACAATGGGTCTATTCAACGAACCGATAGTCAAAAGCTGATCGAAATCACCGAAATTTGTATAAAACCCGCCGGTAATGATCGCCATCCAACGCATACTACCCATCCGCATCAAGATTTTTTGGTTGATAGGGAGTCTGCTGTATTCGGGTATGGCATTAGCCAATACACAGAAAAACTCCCCGGTTACTGAACCCATTTTTTTTATTAACCAAGGACAGTGGTCACCCAATGTGTTGGCCAAAGCAACGCTCAATCTAGGGGATTTTTGGTTAACAAGAGATGGGTTCGTCATCAACTGTATTGATACTTCGGCCACGGAAA
>JBANFU010000122.1:0-4512 GCA_037975865.1 Bacteroidota bacterium | reverse complement strand
GTTTTTGATTCATTTTGTCAGCAGCAACCTCAATATCTCTCAAGGAGAAAAGCAAACGCTGCTAGAAACCCTGGATCCGGCCCAACGTGCCACCATGGTGCTGACCCATGTGACCCAAGAGTTGCAACTGTTGGAACTGAAAGACCAGATTCAGAGTAAGGTTCGCACCGATATGGATAAGCAGCAAAAAGAGTATTTTTTGCAGCAGCAAATTCGAGCCATACAAGAGGAATTGGGTGGTGATTCCCCCGACAAAGAAATTCAAAATTTGCGGGAGAAAGGCAATGCCAAATCATGGAGTAAAGAAACCCATGAACATTTCAATAAAGAGTTAGATCGTCTGATGCGGGTGAATCCTGCGTCGCCCGATTATTCTGTTGGATTGAATTATGTTCAATTGATGCTTGATTTGCCTTGGGACACCCTTACCAGCGATAATTTCGACATCCATCATGCGCAGAAAGTGTTTGATGAAGATCATTTTGGTCTGGAAAAAGTGAAAAAGCGGATTTTGGAGTACCTCGCAGTGTTGAAACTCAAAGGGGATATGCGTTCACCAATCATTTGTTTGTACGGCCCTCCCGGTGTGGGTAAGACCTCATTGGGAAAGAGCATTGCCAGAGCCCTGGGCAGAAAATATGTCCGCATGAGTTTGGGTGGGTTGCACGATGAGTCTGAAGTGCGCGGACACCGCAAAACCTACATCGGAGCGATGCCTGGTCGAATTTTGCAGAACTTGAAAAAGTCGGGGACATCCAATCCCGTATTTGTACTCGACGAAATTGATAAACTCGGACGAGATTTTCGTGGAGACCCATCGTCGGCCATGCTAGAGGTCTTGGATCCCGAGCAAAACAGCACATTCTACGACAACTATCTCGAATTGGACTATGACTTGAGCAAGGTACTGTTTGTGGCCACTGCCAATAATTTGGATACCATTCAGCCAGCTTTGTTGGATCGGATGGAAATCATTGAAATTCATGGCTACAGCATCGAAGAGAAAATCGAAATCGCCAAAAAGTACCTGATCCCCAAACAGAGAAAAGCCCATGGATTGAAAACGCCTCAGTTCAAAGTTTCGGATAAGGCCTTGGAATTGATTATCGAACAATATACTCGGGAGAGCGGTGTGCGGTCGTTGGATAAACGCGTGGCGGCCTTGGCGCGTTCCGTGGCCAAATCCATCGCGCTGGATGAACCTCTGAAAAAACAGTTGGGCATTGCCGAAGTGGAATTGATTTTGGGAGCCGAGAAATTGGAGCCTGAAATGTATGAGAATAACGAGACCGCGGGCGTGGTTTCTGGGTTGGCCTGGAGTCCGATGGGCGGGTCTGTTCTGTTTGTGGAAAGTAAACTGTCAAGAGGAAAAGGACAATTGTTGATTACCGGTCAGTTGGGCGATGTGATGAAAGAAAGTGTGATGCTGGCCAAATCCTACCTCAAAGCCCATGCAGAATACTTAAACATTGATGCCCGTGTGTTTGACCATTGGGATATTCACGTGCACTTTCCCGCAGGTGCCATTCCCAAAGACGGTCCAAGCGCCGGTATCGCAATCTTGACCAGCCTGGCATCGTTATTTACCCAAACCAAAGTGAAAAGTCATTTGGCGATGACCGGCGAGATCACCCTGCGCGGTAAAGTACTGCCCGTGGGTGGAATTAAGGAAAAGTTGCTCGCCGCCAAACGCGCTGGTATCAAAGAGGTGATTTTGTGCGAACAGAATCAAAAAGATGTTTTGGATATTCCCGCCAAGTATTTGGAAGGCTTGAAGTTCTCCTACGTAACCAACATGTTGCAGGTGTTGGACTTGGCCTTGACGAGTAATTCTGTGAATCAGCCCATCGATATCCATGCGGTGCTGAAGGAAAAAGAGAATTCAAAGTCAGAATAGCCCTCATTTTTGCTTAAGTTTGTTCATCATGATTTGGAAGAAAATTGTATCGTATTTAACCTTTCGCAAACAGGAGGGGAGTTCCTCAAATTTGAATTTGAGAATGATGCATGGGATGAACCGCATCTCCATTTTGATGTTCGCAGTTGCGCTGTGCGTGATCCTGGTACGCTTCGTTTTTAAGTAAGTCTGGCATGTTGGGCCTCTTGTTACGTTGTGCGGCGATGCTGGCTCCGCTGCTGATTGGCACCTTGCAAGCACAGTGTGTGCCCAAACCTTCTCACAAGCATTTGGAGCAAAACCAGCCACTGAGTGTAAACTGCGTAAATCGCGGAATTGACAACGAAATGATGCATCTGTTGGATGTGTTGCCTTTGTTTGAGTTGTCGAATTCTCCAATCAAAGTAGTAGAAGAGGGCAAGGTTTTGGTGCAATGTCATCAACCCATCGACATGTCTGCCGATTACCCGGGAAAGTCGTTGAAGCAGTATACGTTGCGATTGCCCCTAGCACTGTGTGTTTCTGATACTGGCGCTCACGGAAAACCTACTGCATTGAAATCCAATTTGGTGTATGGTTTTGCTCAGCACAATCATGGGCAGGGAGATCTACCCAATCACACATTGCTGGTGGTTGAGCGGCCGCAAGCCATGAAATACCGACAAGCGAGAGTATGGGTAGATGTGAATCACAATTTAGATCTTACCGACGATCCTGAACAGTACTTCAGCCCATCATCGGTCTCTTTTTCGTCGGCCATCGTGCCCGAGTCTAATGGTTTAATTCGTTTGGATGATAAGCCCTGGGGAGTAACACTGCAGCTGGGTTTTTTTCGAAATGGAGAATTGAAATCCTACCAAAAGCTTTACGCTGATGCTGTAGACTTGGTGAAAGGAGAACGCAAATTTGTTGGGGTTTCCAATAGCTTTCGTCAACGACGTATGTCTGTGGTTTGGGGCAGTTCGGTATATCGAAACGATACTTTGCATTGGGCATTGAAGGATGTAAATCTCAATGGCTTGTATGATGATGAGGGTATCGACTTGGTGATGGTTAGCAATGAAGCCGGCATTTTCAATACGGCCAATGCATGGAAAATTGAGAACGGAAAAACAGGGTTGGACTGGTTGGGTCAGGGTTGGGAAATGCGGGTTGGATTCAAATCTGATGATTTAACCCCGCCATACTGGACGATGAGGGTGTTGCCCATCGCAAACAAGAAAGTGAAAAATTCGCGCAGCTTGCTGTTGGGCAATCGGTTTCCTAAGTTTCGTTTTTGCGTCATCGAAGGCGCTTACAAACCAGGGAAATTGAAAGAAAATCCTGTACACCGTCGGAGTATCCGAAAGTTTAGGGGAAAGTACACCTTGATTTTGGTTTGGAATGCCGATGACTCACTGTACCATAAAGATTCGGCCATTTATCATCAGATTTCACGTCAATTGCCCGATTCAATGCAAATAATTATGTTGAATCACGGAGGCAGCGGGAGATATGTGTATGGGTACAACAAACGATTTGAAACAAAAATGATTCAAGGGTTTTGTTCGCCGCAAGTGGCTGAAATACTGAAACTTCAAACCATGCCCCAGGTGTTTTTGTTGGATCCAAAGCAACGACTGATTGACATAAATATGTCACCTTTTGAATTGCAAAGGCGTATTAACGGGACTTTGCGATAAAGCGAGTCGTTGAAAACGTGTGGATTATTGAATAATTTTTTACCTTTGTGATTGTATGAACAGAACCGCATTAACCGCAGTGCTCGTGATTTTGTTGTTGGCTTCATTGGGAAGCAATACATTTTTGTATATCAACAAAATGGACAGCGACAAAGAATTGCAAAACAAAATGGCTGTAATGAAGTCAAAAGATTCTTTGCAAGATGTGTTGAACAAAATGGAAGACTCCTTGAACAATGTGATTCAGACTTTCCAAAATGAGAACCAAACATTGGTTTTAAAAGTAGAGGAGTTGGAAGGAGATAAAAATCCACGCGTGATCGCGGCGATGCAAGAAATCTATCGATTGCGTAGAGAGATTGCGAGTGGTGCAGCGGTCGGTAGTTCTTCTTCGACTTCAACTTCAGGAGGTAAAATATCGACTAAAGAATCGCGTAAAGCGAGTAGATCAGGGAAGGATGGTAATATTGACGATTTAAGAAAACAACTTGAGGAGGCAAAAGCAAAAGTGGCAGAATTGATGGCCTTAGTAGAGTCATTGACCAAGGAGAAAAACGATTACATGACGCAATTGAATGCGGAAAAAGATCGCTCTGCTACATTGGAATCTGAAAATGTTGAGTTGAAAGACCGTTTGGACAAAGGGGCAAGACCACAATTTGGTGCTTTGTTAGTTTCTGGACTATATGATAAAAAAGGAATCATGTCGGAGACAATGAAAGCCAAAAGCGTAGAAAAAATCCGCGTAACCTTTGATGTGTTGGAAAATCCGATGGTAACGCAACCTCTGGAGGAAGAAGTAATAATCCGTATTATTGATCCTAATGGTGGCGTACTTTCCACTACCAATGCAAAACTCACAGATAAAAGTAAAGTGACTAGTTTGAAAAACACCATTCAGTTCGATGGTGCTTTGCAAAAAGTTAAATGGAG
>JBANFU010000166.1:0-7240 GCA_037975865.1 Bacteroidota bacterium | reverse complement strand
CACAGTTCTGTATTGCAGAATCAATTTGCCTTTTTTTACCACATTACCATAGAAAATTTGGGTGATTTTTCTGTGCGATTGTTGCGCAGGAAATGGATTATTGTAGATGCCCATGGTTCGGAGCGACAGGTGGAAGGCGAGGGTGTGGTGGGTGTGCAGCCGAGTTTGCCGCCGTCTGATCAGCATGAATACACCAGTTCTTGCCTGTTGAGCACCCCATTTGGCGTAATGCGAGGGAATTACACCTTTGAACGATTGATGGATGGTCAATTGTTTACAGTATCGATTCCGGAATTTAAGTTGGAAGTTCCCTATCTATTGAGTTGACATTGGCATTGCCGATTGGGCTGCCTATCTTTGATTCATGAAGTTTAATGTGGTTGTTACCGGCGCAAGCCGTGGCATTGGATTCGCAGTGGCCAAGCGATTTGCGGCAGGCGGACATCATCTGGTGATTGTTGCGAGAAATGCAGTGGATTTGGAAAGTGCCAAAGAGGGCTTGTTGCAAGCGGGTGCCGCCAGTGTTACACCCTTGGTTGCAGATTTGTCGTCGACCGAGGCGATTTCGGATTGTGTGACCCACATCAAAGCTCGTTTTTCTGAGGTTCACGTGTTGGTTAACAATGCGGGTTTGTTTTTGGGTGGTACGATGATGGAGGAGCCCTCCGGACAGTTCCAACACCTGCTCAATACCAATGTGATCTCAGCTTACGAAATGACCCGTGGACTGTGGTCGAGCATGCAAGGCGTGGCCCGTGCCCATGTGTTCAATATGTGTAGCATTGCGAGCGTAACAGCCTATGCTGCGGGGGGGAGTTATTCAGTCGCCAAATTCGCGCTGATGGGGTTCTCTAAGTCGCTGCGATTGGAGGGGATGCCACACGGAATTCGGGTGAGCGCCGTGTTGCCTGGAGCCACCTTGACCGATAGTTGGGCCGGTGTAGATTTGCCCACTTCGCGTTTCATGGATCCCGCCGATGTAGCAGAAACCATCCATACGGCGTTTGCAATCAACGAACAGACCGTCATGGAGGAAGTGTTGTTGCGACCCCTGCTAGGCGATATTTGAGAATACTTAAAATGGCTTTGACATTTTATTGTCATGGCCAAATATCATAGGGGATATCTGCGTTTTTTCTTATATTTGCGTTAAGAGAATTTAAGAAAATGAAAAAATCATTACTTTCATTGGTGGCTATGTTGGGATTGACCACAGCCGCTATGGCTCAGGCCCCCGGTTTCGATGTGCCAAAAGAGCAGAAGAACATCAAAGCAACCAAAACTGCTTACGTGTTGAAGGACAAGACGTTGACACCTACACGTCGCGCCGAAAGCTACAGCAACTGGTACAACTTTACTGGTGCTTATGAAGAAAACGAACTGTTGGGTCAGACCTTGAGTGGTTTTGTAAACTTCATTCAGCCCGACACCAACTTGTACATGGTGTACAGCGATGGAACTAAGTCAAAATTGGGTTTTCACATCGTGGGAACAACGTTCGATCCCAAAGATTCAGCTTTCTTGAACAAAGCTGAGGTTTTGACTCGATTTAACCCTTACACAGTGGATACGTTGGCATTCACCCAGTTCTACATCCGTCAAGTAGATCAAATCAATGTAGGTGGTAAAATGGTAGATGTAGTGGATACTGTTTACATTCAGTACTTCAACATCACGGGTATCAAGCCCGGCGGTTACACTTTGCAGAGCAACCCTGGTGTTACCTATCGTTATGCAACCCCTGCTACAGATAAGTTGTCATACAAATCTTTGTTGAACAGCGCGGCTGTGAAGACGGATACAATCTTATTGACCAAAGCTTTCGCTGACAGTATGATTCTTGAAAATGGTACACCGAAGTCGTTTATTGGTCGTACCATTGCTACTACACCCAATGTAACAACCAAATCAACCAACGGTGCTGACGGTACTACCACCTTGTTTGCCTACAGTGTATTATATCACCCCATGATCAAAGCAACTTTGGGAGATACTGGTTTGGCTTACAACGGATCTAGCGTTTCGAAAAAGTACAACTTGTATGGTGTACGTTTGGGTTCTTTGGATGGACACGATCAGTTGATTACTTCAACCAATAAAATCAACAACATGTTCGTAACCAACTTCCAAGTTCGTTATGGTCAGACTTTTTTTGGTTTCTTGAAATCTTACTTGCCTGGTACTGTTTTCGGTAGCACAATTTTCTTCCCTAGCTTCGTACACATCACCACGCCAAACTTGTCGAACAAGAATGTTGCCGCTGGTTTGACTGGTGTTCAGGTTTATCCTAACCCCGTTGCGAGCAACGCTTCTGCCGATGTGGTTTTCGATTTGACAGCCCCTTCTGCTGTAAAAGCTGTGGTAACCGACTTGAATGGCCGTGTGGTAAGCACCACTGCTACTGTAAACTGCATCGCAGGTCAGAATGCCATTTCTGTAAGCACTCAAGGTTTGTCAAAAGGTATCTACATGGTAACTGTTGAGAGTAACTTGGGTCGCATGAGCAGCAAATTGACAGTAAACTAATTCTCTAAAGAGTTATACTAAGAAAGAGCCGGGCTTGCCCGGCTCTTTCTTTTATTCCTGCATGTAAAACAATTTAGCACGACATTTGCTATTGGCTGACTATGAAACCGCGCATTCTGCTTCCCTTGTTGTTCGTAGCCTTTACGGTATCCCATGCGAAAGCCCAGTCCTTTTTTGGTCTTCAAAACAGCAATTTTGCCGGTGTGCACAGTGTTTACAGCAATCCAGCTTTGCTTACGTCTATGGCCTATAAACGCCATGCCAATCTGTCGAGCTTGGGTGTGGATGTCAATACGAACCTCGTTACCCTCACAGCGCCATTTACCCCGTGGCAAGTGATTACGGGGAATGTTCCGGCGGCGTATCTGAACGACAAAGGACGCGTAGCCTGGAAAAATAGTTATCTCCAAAGTTTTCCGGTTGGTAGTACGGGTTGGGCCCAAATGGGCATGGAATGGAGGGGGCCTGCCTACGCAAAACGCATCGGACAGAAATTGGTTTGGGCAACACACGTGAGAACCCGCGCCAATGTTTCTATGCGAAACGTATCCGATGCCACACTTGCTTATGCCAGAGAATTCATGGATAGTGGATTTAAGCAAGCCGGAGGATTACAATTGTTGCAAACAGCAACGCACCCCCTTTCCCTGCAAGCCAACGCCTATCAAGAAGTAGGTGCCACCTTGGCCGCCACCCTCATCGATGCAAAGAAATTCAAATTGTCTGCAGGCATCACGGGTAAATACTTGATGGGTTTGGGGCATTTCTCAGTACTGTCTGAGGGGATGCAATTACAAGCCTATGGGAAAGACTCTATTGTGATCAATCACAGTCAGTTTGATATGGCCTACTCCGAATCCCAATTGTTTCAACGGCTGTTGCAAGGGGTTGTTGCAGGCGGATTGCCTTCCTTGCGCGACATCATGGGCAACGGATTTGGAATGGATCTGGGTGTGACGCTGGAAGGTGGAAAGGGGGGAAGCATCGTTCAATTTAAAGATCGCTGGATGGGGGATCCTACCGTGAGGAATTATCAGTGGAGAATTGCTGCGTCGTTGATGGATTGGGGACATGTGAGCTACAAAAACCGACTGCGTACTTTCCACATGAGCAATGCCGCTCCAGTAACATTGAAAATGGATACCGCTTTTGTGAAGGCCTTTGCACAAGGCAGCACAGAAGGGTTTGCCTACCTGGAACAATTTGCTCGTGACAATATGAATTACCGTCAGGGCGCTGAAACCCAACGCATCGCCATGCCCACACAACTCCAAGTACAAGGTGATTTTCGTTTGATGAGTCGGGTATATGCGTCGTTTTTGTGGCAGCAATCCTTGGTGTCGGCCCAAACGATGGGTTTCAGACAAGGTTCTTCGCTCATCGTGACGCCCCGAATTGAAACCAAATGGTTGGAAGTAGCTACACCACTGGGATTGACCCAAGATTATCGCAAAGGCAATATCGGTGCCTATGTTCGTGTGGGGCCAATCTTTCTGGGGTCTGATAACTTTCTATCCAACCTGATGTTAAACAACATCAAAGGCGTGAATTTTTACTGCGGTGTGAGCAGTTCAATCGGGAAATTTAGAAAGTGATCGTTAGTCGATGCGGGTGATTTTGGCACCCAAGGCGTTCAATCGCTCTTCGATGCGCTCATAACCGCGATCAATCTGTTCGATGTTTTTAATGGTGCTCTTGCCTTTGGCACTCATGGCGGCAATCAACAAGGCAACACCGGCACGAATGTCGGGAGAACTCATTGTAATACCTTTGAGCTGGGTTCTGCGGTCCAAGCCGATGACTGTAGCACGGTGGGGGTCGCACAGAATGATTTGGGCACCCATGTCGATCAGGTTGTCAACGAAAAACAACCGACTTTCAAACATCTTTTGGTGTATCAGCACCGTTCCGCGGGCTTGCGTAGCGGTAACCAATGCGATAGAAATCAAATCAGGGGTAAAGCCGGGCCAAATTTGATCGGAAACCGTCAAAATAGATCCATCGATGAATGTATCGATTTCGTAATGATCCATGGCCGGAATGTAAATGTCATCGCCTTTGATTTCTAGTTTTACACCCAAACGCTGGAACATTTTGGGAATGATACCGAGCATATCTACCCGACACCCTTTCAAGGTGATTTCACTTTGTGTGATGGCGGCCATCCCAATGAAACTACCGATTTCGATCATATCCGGAAGACAGCGATGTTCGCAGCCGTGGAGCTGTGTGACTCCTTCAATGGTGAGTTGGTTTGAACCAATGCCTGTGATGTTTGCTCCCATGCGGTTGAGCATCAAGCATAATTGTTGCAAATAGGGTTCGCAAGCGGCATTGTAGATCGTGGTAGTGCCCTCGGCAAGTACTGCCGCCATTAAAATGTTGGCGGTGCCCGTAACGGAGGCTTCGTCCAACAGCATATAACAGCCTTTTAAGCGATCGCTGCTGACCTTGTAGAAATTATTTTCAGCCTGAAATTCAAAATTGGCGCCCAAGTTGATGAATCCCTCAAAATGGGTGTCGAGTCTGCGTCGACCAATTTTGTCTCCTCCAGGGGAAGGGATGTAGCCACGACCAAATCTCGCCAACAGTGGACCTACAATCATGATTGATCCGCGCAAAGCAGCCCCTTGTTTTTTGAATTCTGCGCTATTGAGAAACTCTAAATTGATGTTGTTGGATATAAACGTATACGAACCACGATCATGGCGCGTAACAGTGACACCCAAACTCTGTAAAAGTTCTATAAGTTTGAGAACATCGCGAATCTCGGGGATGTTGGTGATGGTTACGGGTTCTGCGGTGAGTAATACCGCACAAAGTACCTGTAATGCTTCATTTTTCGCTCCCTGAGGGATGATTTCACCGCGGAGTTTGTGTCCGCCTTCAATTTCGAATATGGCCATATGGGTTAGAATCGACGGTAATTTTTACCGCGGTTTTTGTTGTTTTTATTGTTTTTGTTATTGCGACCGAAATGCTGCGCTTTTTGCTGGGCGGGTCTACGGATACTTACGGTGGTATCGGCGCTTACTACGAGCTCTGAGCCCTCAATGTTCAACTGTCCTTTCGATAAGGTTTTCAAGTGATCGGCAATCACTTCATTGCTCAAGTTCTCGTTGTTCCATGCTTTGCATGAGTTGTACATGAAAGAGGCAATCATATTTACCACATCCTGCTTGAGTTCCCCGTCTTCCATCTCGGCCGCGCGGTCGATCATCATCTGCAAGTTTCTACCATAGAATCGGAATCGTATGCCGCTGGAATTGTAGCCCAAATGCTCTGGACGCACAAATTCTTGCTTGACTTGTACGATTTCATACGGACAGTCAACATCCAAGTCATAATCGGCAATTTGGAAAATATGTCCCCACAAAATCTCTTTGTAATTCGACTGTTGTTTGATGTCGGGATTCAATGTAGCCATGATTTGGGCCAAATTATGTACCCAAGAGGTTCTCTCTTCCTTGCTGGGCAAGGTTTTGATGTGGTCGATATACTCTTGCACGTGTCTTCCGTATTCGGCGATGCCCAATGCAGTTCTTTGTGTATTGTAATCGTCTTGGAGCGTAATCATGTATATGCAAAATAACACAGAACCAATCAAATAAAATTCAAAACTTTCCCGCAGTTGTCGTGTTTGTTATACAAGCAAGACACATGAAAAATCAAATCGTTTCTGAGTACGTGAAATACTGCCTCAAACACGGGCAGGCCCCTGCCAACGTGTATCAATTGTGTGAGCATTTGAACATGCAGGAATCGGAGTTTTACAGCCATTTCGGTAGCCTGGAAAAAGTGGAGGAATCGGTGTTGGTAACACGATGGCATTCAGTGGCGGAAAAATTCGCTCAAGATGAACAATTTGCGTCCTATGGTCTAACCGAAAAAATGCTCACGTTGCATTTCGCGTTTATTGAGAGTTTGCGCGATATCCGGAGTTACCTGTTGTGGAAATTCCAGGATTGGAAAAATCCCATGGATCAAGTGAAAGGTTTGATGGCCCTGCGTGAAGCGTTTCAAAAAACGGTGAAGCCCCTGTTGGATATGGCCAGTGCCCAAGGAGAAATTCCAGACCGTAACGTGGTTTCTAAGCTCAATGTGGAAGCCTTGGGTATGAATTTGGCCTTTGTCATGCATTTTTGGCTCAAAGACGATTCTGCTGATTTTGAAAGAACCGATGCCTGCATCGAGAAGTCGGTCCAGTTGACCATGGATTTTGTTGGTCGCAATGCCGTCGATAAACTGTTTGATTTTGGAAAATTCTTGATACAAGGATTTCAACGATGATCGATACCCAAGATAAAATCCCTACCTCCAAAGTGGAGCGGGCGATGAAGTTGGTAGGAGCGGGTGCTAAAATTGGCGGTAACTACCTGAAATACTATGCCAAAAAAACCATCAACGGCGATACCACCAAGGAGGAGTTGCACGCCAACAATGCCAACGACATTTATCAATCGCTCAGTCAACTCAAAGGCAGTGCGTTGAAAGTGGCCCAGATGCTCAGCATGGACAAAAATTTACTGCCCCGTGCTTACACCGACAAATTTGCCATGTCTCAATACTCTGCACCCCCGATGTCAGGCCCATTGGTGGTAAGAACCTTCCAAAAATCAGTGGGGAAATCGCCGTTGGAAGTGTTTGATCAATTTAACACCCAATGCAGTGCCGCCGCCAGTATCGGACAGGTGCATCAAGCCAAGAAGGACGG
>JBANFU010000159.1:0-5450 GCA_037975865.1 Bacteroidota bacterium | reverse complement strand
TCTACAGTACTTTTCTCAACCCAGAGCCGAAAAAGTTTGCGGTAGATTTAGATCGGAGCAATTATCGCCCAGTGTGGAAGGCAAGAAGCAGTTGAAAAATGATGTTAACTATGGCCGAGGGGATTTCAATCACACCATTCAACCCAGCAAGCAACTGTTGCATTTTGCCTATTTGCTTGTGGTAGTCTTGGGTGTGGGATTGTCGTCCTGCGGTGAATCTGCGGTAACAGGACAAGTGCAAGGCAAAGCCATCGTGAAAGATTCATCGCATCACGCATCGCCCGGGGAAAAAAGTTCGGAGAAAATAAAGGCGGAGAGTACAAACATGGAGGAAACAAACCCCGAGAAGATTGAATCCCAAAAAGGAAACTCGAAACAGGGGGTGCAAGTGGTGGAATTGATGGGCGACACCGTTGCTTACATTGAACCCGACGAAACCGAAGACGTGGCACCTGTAATGGGAAAGCCAAAATCAGATCCAAGGCCTCAGCCTCCAAAATACATCAAAGGGAAAGTGGCACTTCCTAAAAAGACCAAGCCCGCGGAGCCAATACCGGAGGAGAAAATTCAAGATGTTCGCATCATGGGCGAATGTGTGGTGCCCTACGAATACGAAAAACCGAAAGGTTAGGCCGTGGGTTTCTTGGTGCTCTTGGCAGTGGTGGTCGTGTTGCCTTGAATTTGGTTCATGGCCATCATTTCCTTGAGCGTTTTGTTCATGCCATCGGTGGAACCGTCGAGGAAAATTACGTTGCCTTTGCCGTCGGAAGCAAAATTCTTTATCGCTTCTGTCCACATGCTAAACAACAAAAAGGATGAGTCAAGGTCGGCTTCTTTCATCTCGATGGCCGCATCTGACATCCCTTTGGCCACCTCTTTGCGGAACAAAGCGATACCCTCTCCGCGCAGTTGAGCCGCGATTTTTTCGGCTTCCGCAGAAATTTTAATGGCATTTCCCTCGGCTTCAGCGGCTTTGGTTTTGGTGATCAACAAGGCCTGACCTTCGTTTTCTGCGGCGGCTTTCAAGTTGGATGAGGCAACCACCTGGGCCATGCTTTTGGTGATGACATCGTCGAAGGTGATGTCGTTGAGCTGCAAATCAATGAGGTGATATCCCCACGACTCCAATACTGAGTCGATGCCCTCTTTCACAGATTCTACGATTTCTTTTCTCAATGCGAGGATTTCGGCCTGACGCTTGGTGGCAACAAATCCGCGAATCGAACCCTCAATGGTACGGATCAAGGCAGTCATAAAATCGCGGTCGTTTACGAATTTAAAGGCCACGTTTTTCAGCGTTTCTTCGCGATTGTCGAACACGGAATAGAGCAACATCGCTTTGAAATATACATTGGCTTGGTCCTGGGTGATGGCCTGGAAATCCAATTCTATGCTTCGGTTTTGAATGGATACTTTGCGATATACTACCTCCAACAAGGGGATGCGGAAGTTTAAGCCTGGGTAAAGAATCCGGCGGTATTTGCCAAACATGGTAAGGATGGCCACATTGCCCTGCTGGACCGTCATGATGGAGGAGAGTACCACCAACACGGCGAGACCCAAAAAGATGTAATTGATGAACATAGCGTATCAAAGATACACAAGTGCACCCTTAAAATGTCTTCGCCAAGAATTTTAGGTATTCCATGCGCAATTCGCCGAAGATCTTTTTAAACTGATCCATGCCATCGCGCAATTCGGTATGATCATCCGCTTTGCGGTGGTCGGTGGCTACATTGTTGGATTGCGCCATTTGGGCGATGCCCTTTTCGCAGTGGTGAATTTGGGCATTGAGTTCGTCGATGACTTCTTTGTGGCGAATGAATTGGTTTTGAAAGTGTTCAACTTGGGCCAATACTTCAAGGCCGGTGTTGGCTGAAACTACCTCCGACAGGCGATTTTGGTACGATTTGATTTCATCCTTTGCCAAGGCCAACTCGGATAAAAATTGATTGTGCTCTGCGTGCAATTCGTGCAGGTATTTTTGGGCTACTTTGGTTTCCATAACAATTCAAAATTCTCGTTTCAATGCCCTTGATGAAATGATGTTGCTCAATCTGTTTCATGATTGATGTCAGCGAAGATCCAAAACAAAAAATAATTTTAGGGGTTCAACCGAAAGAAGGATTTGATACCTTTGTATTGATTTTATCCATATGTCACAAGATCCACACTGCCCTCAATGTAACTCTGAATACCCTTATCCCTCCGGTGATTTGTGGATTTGTCCTGAATGCGCCCACGAATGGAGCCTGTCAGAACAAGCCGAAGCTGAATCAGGCTTGGTTGTTCGCGATGCCAATGGGAACTTGTTACAAGATGGCGACTCGGTAACCGTCATTAAAGATTTGCCTGTAAAAGGGTTTTCAAAGTCAATCAAAGTGGGTACCAAAGTCACCAACATCCGTTTGGTAGAAGGAGATCACAACATCGACTGTAAAATTGCGGGTTTTGGTGCAATGGCACTCAAAAGTGAATTCGTGAAGAAAGCATAAGTATTCTGAAAGAATAACACAGGTCGATGGGTGACGCATGCCACCCTTCCCGATTATGGGTTGGATTTGATGAACCGCAGTGTTTTGAATTCCGAATTTGTTGTAATTGTGATGTGGTAGACGCCGTTGCTGAGTCCTTGCAGATCAACGGTGGTTCCTTTTCCTGTTAGCACCGATTGCCCTTGTGCCGAAAATACAGTGTAAGAGACAATTTCTTGTGGCGCCTGCAAATGCAACATCGCGGAAGCGGGATTTGGAAATAACTGCCACAGCGCAACATCGGTTGACTGAATGTCGTTTGTGGCCGTTGAGCGCACAAACTGGAATTGCCAATATCCATTTCCATAGTTGATTAGCGCCGTTAGGCGGTTTGCACTCAGGCCAATTTGATAGCTGCGATTGTTTGGCACTGCCGAGCCTGTGCCCAGTTCTCCCGCATTGGTGGCTTTGGGCAATCCCAAATACAATCCCTTTCCATCAATCACCAACTGACCACTGATGCTATCGATATACCAGGTGCCGATTCCGCTACCATCGTGCGGTGAAACCGGTGAGCCACATCCTTCCTTGCCTCCATTTTGCCAACCCTCGAGCCATGTAGTGCTGCCAAGAAGATTGCGGAAACTGCCATCTTTGTTGATTTGGTATAAATCGTCGAATAAGCAAGCCCTTGTAGAAACGTCGGCCATGCTATTGCTCCACCAGGTGAGATTGGCCGGGGTAGGTCCTACCGATAGTGATTTTGCGACGGGTTCAAGCACCCAATTCCCCGCCAAAGACATCGATGAGAAATTGATTGAATTGCTTTTGGTTTTGTTGCCGTTGTTGTCTACGGCTTCAGCGTAAGTGGTGTAGTTTCCCAATCCCACTGAGAAGCGGTGCTCATAAGGGGCCGTGTAGTCGGTGGAAACAGAGTCGCCGTTGAGATAGAATATTACGCGACTAATGCTGCCATCTAGGTCGTCGGCAGAGGCTTGTACCGCAATTCGTTGATTTTCGATATACGTTGCCCCGTTGGTGGGGTTGTTGATACTGATTTCAGGGGGTAGGTTACCGCCGTCTTGAACAAAAATAAAGATGTCGTTGTAATCGCTATCCGTGCTGTCTGAAACGGTTAAACGAATTTTATAAACCCCCTTTTTAATGTTTTTAAAGGTGGGTTTGATGGTTGTAGGGCCTTGAATGGTCAACCGCGAAGGGCCATAAAGTTGTGTCCATTGATAGTTGAGGTATCCCGCGGCGCCAACTTTGCTTTTACTGCCATCACAAATCGCGCTATCAGCGTTGCTTGGGTAGGATACATTGCCACCGGCGTGGGCTACAGGTAAGGTTTTTGGGAGATTCCCGATGCGGGTCCAGCTGAATTTTCCCAGATTCATGCCACCGTCTTCAAATTGGATTTTTAACAGGCGCCTGCCTTGTTGTAAGGGTAGGTTTGTGAGTGTGGCCGTGCCGAAGGTCTCCCATTTGCCCGTGCTTGCAAAGCCCGAATAACTGCCAATCCATTGGTTATCGAGCCAAACCGATAGTTTGCCAGCCGCACCCGTGTTTCCATTGGCGTACCGAATCGCACACTGATACAACCCATCGTCTTGAATATTTACCGTGTATTCTGTCCACTCGCCGGCATCAACCCAAGTGAGAATTGCTCCTTCTTGTGCGTCGTTGCTCACGTCTGCCGATTCATTGGTTCTGAAATTACCCAAGTTGGTGGGACTGAAATCGATGTAAGAAATGCCTTGTCCAGACCCTCCCTCAAATTGATCGAACAGTCCAGATTGTATTGTTCCGGGGATGGCGCTTGCCGCCTTGTTGTAAGGGGTTTGTTCTCCTACTGTGAGCGTAAAGAGGTTGCTATTGGCCCGCGCATCGCCTTTGAATAGTTTGGCGTAGAAAGTGTAATTGCCTGCAGCCAATTCATTGGTTGTCAAATTCCAAGGTTGCTGAGCGATGGTTTTGATGCGCTGAGACCCGAGCATCCATTGAATGGAATCGGGTTGGGTGTTTAAACTGTCGAAATAAATAGTGGCAGCCGTGCCCTTGTATAACTGTGAAAAGTCACTGCTGATGTGGGCGCGAATGTTGTTGTCGATGCTGGTTTTGAGCTGACGCGGTGCAACGGTAAACACAAATCCATCTGAATAAGTGATTTTTACTGTGTCGTTGCTGTAATTTTTGGCTACATAAATCGTTTTGTTGTCTTTGGTAAAAGCCACAGCCAGCGGGTGGTTGGCTGTTATGTTGCTGTTGAATCGACCCAAAGCATTGAGGGCGTGGAGCCAATGATAGGTTTGTGCATCCGATACGCCAAATTTCAAATTGCGATTGGGGTAGCTGTTGTACAATTCGATGGCTTTTTTCGGATTGGTGAACGCCAAAAACTCCCAGTAGATGTCGTGCCACAGGTTGTCGTTGGCTTGATTGTTCAGGATGCCTGTGTTCTTGGCCATTTCTTTCCAAAGTCGGGTGGCATAGGCTGTGTCGTGGGCCAAATAGAACGAACCACCATGGATGGGGTACAATTCGATGCCATAGGAAGCGGCGATGTCGCTGGTCCAAAACGTGCCATTGTCGTAGGAGTTACCCCAAACTCTCGACACCAGGGCATAGGGTTGGGTTGTGGCGAAGTTGCGTTGCTTGGTATCGAACCAGTATTCTTCGATGGCCGACTGTTCTGTACAATACAAGTAAATGCCCAAGTCGCGGATCGCTTTGTTTTGGGTGATTTCGCCCCAGTGAATGAGCGATGAATTGAATTGCATGCTCTCGGAGGTGGACTCTTGGTCGTTGCCTTGGGGAAAACTCGCGAAGCCGTTGGCCCAGCAATGGCCGGTGTATGGGTTGAAATTTCTCAGGTAGGGGAACAGGGTGTCTTTGCGATCGGTAGAGGCTGCATCGCGCACCAGCAGTTGAATCATATCGCCATAGGATTTGGCCCAACCCGGTTCAAATTCC
>JBANFU010000117.1:0-3749 GCA_037975865.1 Bacteroidota bacterium | reverse complement strand
GCAGTGGCGATGCTTTTTGCGGCATCTTGTGATTCAGGTAGTTCTAATGGTGGTGCCATCGACATTAGTGGCAAAACCAAACAGGAAGTGTTCATGTTGCACGCTTGGGATTTAAGTTCATGGAACGATAGTTCAAGTCAAGACAATGTGAGTAACATCGATGCATGTATGAAGGACGACTACTACACGTTTATTACAACTTCACAGGTTGAGATCAACCGTTCCAGTTTAAAATGTGACCCTTCTGAACCCACAACAGAGAAATTCGCGTGGAATATGGCCAGTGCCAACGATTCAAAAGTTACTTTGTTTAATTACTCTTGGGATATCACATCAATGACCGGTGAGCAGATTGTTTTGCGCCGTCAATACCTTTACAACTTTGGAGGAACCACAGAATACATTTATTCTAAAGTTGTTTTGAAGAAACACTAATTACTGAATATTTTTCAATCCTTCCTTGGCCAATTCGGCGTTGGGATTGATAGACAAAGCGGCTTTGTATTCTTGCAGGGCCGCTTTTTTATTCCCCAGTTTTTCATAGGAATACCCTTTTAGAGCGAGTGCTTTATCAAAACTTGGATTCAAGTCCAAAACCTTGTCACACCAATCAATGCATTCTTGGTGGTTATCAAACAGCGACTGAATCACCGCTAAATTGTAATGCGCGTAGACGTGATTCGGGTTTATTTTGATTACCCTTTCATAGAAGGTTCTGGCATCCGCGTACTTGAGTTCGTTTTGCTTGATCAAACCCATCGTATACAAAGCTTCATCGCTGAACTCATTCATTCTTACAGCTTTGTCGGCCCAAGCAAAGGTCTGCGGGTCCCTTCTTTCGTTTAATAGCAACACTTTTTGCATCACGGCATCAAAGTTCTCTGGATTAATCGTCAATGCACGATCGATGATTGATTCCGCTTTGATGGTGTCTTTTTGCTCTTTGTAAGCGATGCACAGCATAACATAAGCAGGATCAGCGAATTCGGGATGTTCGAGCAGTGAATTGTACAACTTGATGGCCTCAGTGTACTGTTGTCGAGCCAAATAATATTTCGCCAACAAGGCTGAGGCTTCATGGTAATCTGGCTTGAGTGCCAATGCCTGCGTCAAATGGTATTTGGTTTTGTCCGCATTGGTGGAATCCATGGCAATCCATGTTTCAGCGCATCGGAAATGATACAACGGTTGCTTGGGATTTAACTCAATGGCATATTCAAAATCGGCCAATGCATCTTTGTGTCGCTTCTCGTAATAAAAGGTGTTGCCGCGCTTGTAGTATAATTCAGGATCGTTGGGATTGGCATTAATCTTGGCAGAAACGGAACGAATATCCTCTGAATAACTGGTGTCGGTCTCACTGATAAATCGACTGGAACCACCCGGCGTATTGCAAGAAAAAGCAATGGTTAGAACGATTGAAAAAACAATCTTCTTCATTTGTGCTCGGGACGGGAATCGAACCCGTACTTTCATTACTGAAAACAGGATTTTAAGTCCTGCGCGTCTACCTATTCCGCCACCCGAGCGGGAGTGCAAAAATACGACTTTTTTCGCAAATTATTGCGATGCCTTTTCAATTGTCGTTGCGATCAAGTCTGCAGCTTCATTCAATTGTTCCTCGCTGATGGTCAGCGGTGGTGCGAATCGGATGGTATGCGTGTGGGTCTGTTTTGCGAGAAGACCGTGATCTCTGAGCGACAAACAAATATCATATGCTGTTTTGCCATCGCCATAGGGCAGAATATCAATGGCATTCAACAATCCTTTTCCGCGAACGGCTGAAATTAGTGGCGATTGGATGTTTACCAGCCTATCTCTGAATACCGCGCCCAGTCGTTCCGCATTTTCTGGCAATTTCTCTTCCACCAACACTTGAAGCGATGCCATGGCAACCGCACAAGCCAGGGGATTCCCCCCAAAGGTGGATCCATGTTGACCTGGATGCAAAACACCCATCACTTCATGGCTCGTTAACACGGCGCTCACAGGAAATACACCCCCACCCAATGCTTTTCCCAACACAAGAATATCTGGTTTCACTTGCGCGTGATCACAGCACAACATTTTACCTGTTCTACCCAGTCCAGTCTGTACTTCATCGGCAATCCACAATACATTGTATTTACTACACAACGCACGAACTCCGGCCAAATAATCTTCATCTGGCACGATAACGCCTGCCTCACCTTGAATGGGCTCAACCATGAACGCAGCGACATGACCATCTTGCAATACTATATCCAAGGCATCCAAATCATTGTATGGAACCACTTCAAATCCGGGCACAAATGGACCGAAATCACCATAACTGTCGGGATCTTGAGAACTGGATATGGCCGCTATGGTTCTACCCCAAAAATTGCCAGCGGCAAACACAATTTTTGCTTGATTTTTGGGTATACCCTTCACAGTATATCCCCATTTTCTAGCGAGCTTTATAGCGGTTTCCCCACCCTCTACACCTGTATTCATAGGCAATACACGATCAAAACCGAGCAATTCCGTGATATACTTTTCGAAAGGACCCAATTGGTCGTTGTGAAACGCGCGACTTGTCAGGGTGATTCGTTGGCTTTGATCATGCAACGCCTTCAGGATCTTGGGATGACAATGCCCTTGGTTGACCGCTGAGTAGGCCGACAAAAAATCAAAATACCGTTTCCCCTCCACATCCCAAACAAAAACGCCTTCACCCTTGGTCAACACAACTGGCAATGGATGATAATTATGGGCACCATATTGATTTTCTAAATCGATAAAATCTTGGGAAGTTCCTGAACTCATGACACAAAGGTAATATCCATTGTCTGTTTGTTTGTAGTTGTTTGCATTGTATCTTCGGGACATGCGGAGTGATTTCATTGGGAAACACAATTGGAATGTTCGATGTTTTGGTCGGCATTTGATGGTATTCCTTTTGATTTTCCTGGGCAAGTTTGAGTTTACTGCGGGACAAAGCCGTCATTATCAATACGATCGCCTACACATCGAGCTGGCTGATATTGAGGTCGATTCTATCGTAGAACTCACAGAACGCGATTACTTGGACTCCATCTTTCGTACCATCTCACAAGATTTACTTGAATTTGAGCGTTTGCTGGGTTACAAATTAACCGGACAGTTGCATTTGCGGTTATTTACGGATCCGGCCGATTATCAACAGACTTTGCAATCGCATCAACTTTGGAAAGAGCGTTTGACCAATGATTTCACTGGAGTTTCGAGCAACTACTACCCAATTTTTATTGCAACTCCATGGGATAAAATACGTATCCAACTCCGCTATGCAATCGCTCACAGCACAATCAATGAATTTCTAAACGGCAGCAGTGTCCGACAAAAAATGACACAATCAGGATACCAGCATTTTCCGTCGTGGATATTCCAGGGCCTTTGTGCTTATTGGTCGAGCAGTTGGACAATCACAGCCCAGGATGAATTTCGTTATTTCAGCGATAAAGGGGCCTTCCGACATCCAAATGATATCACACCGTTGGCTTGTCAAGTATTTGGCAGGTATGTATGGAAAGATTGGATCCAGACCTATGGCTTATCTGCCATTTCCAATTTCTGGTTTGTTTTGAAGTATACCGGACAAGCAGAAACCGCCGTCACATACCTTACAGGGCAGTCCTTCTCCCAGTGGTTTCATGAAGCGGAGAATGAATTAATTCAACAAAAACAAGAACCGGATTTACCCCCATCCACCCTACTCAATCACCGGGAAGCTTCACCGGTTTTAAACC
>JBANFU010000042.1:0-2820 GCA_037975865.1 Bacteroidota bacterium | reverse complement strand
TTGCCCGGGTTCCAATTTGAACGGACCAAGAAACATGACCACAGGTTTGAAACGATTGGCGGTTTGTTTGTTTTTGTCTACGACAGCCCCATCGCCACCGAGGGTGAGTAGTTTTTCGATTTTTTTGCCCAATGCACCAATGACCTGGTCGTACATGTCGAAGGTGCGCACGCCGAGTGCTTCGCGCTGGTAGAAGAAACCCCATGGGTCGGCGGTTTTGTGCCGGGTAAGGTCGAGCAAGCCTTCGTCGACAATAGCCAAGGTATACGACATGCCTCTTCCCGATTGCTCTTTAATTTGGATACCGAATGTTTGTTCGGGCGCAAGTTCATCGGGCATGGTAATCACTGGAGTGATGCGCGATTCGGGGAATTCTACGAAAACCGGAAGAGCGCCATATAAACGGATCGGCATGTCATTGACGGTTTGGCCATGGGGTTGAATCAAACTGATGTTGACATATACATTTGGCGCCATTGATTTGTCGGTCACAAAACTGTATTTGTTTTCAGCGTTTCCAGCGCTGATCCACTCTTTGCGTACAATACCAGCGGCATTTTCGATACATACGAGTGCTGTGGCATTTTTTGCACCGGGTATAGTGAGAACACATGTTTCACCTGCAGTGTATTTGGCTTTATCACATGTGAAACTCAAATAAGTGGCACCTTCATTGTTTTTGCGATTCGCGCGACTGGACTCATCGGGCCAATCGAAGTACATCGATTTTCCAGTGGCATGGCCGCCATTTTCATCTTCTACGCGTAGCAAGAAGCGTCCCCAAGCTGTTTTGTCAACACTTACTTGGAAGGTTGCTTTGCCCTGCGCGTTTGTGCTCACCTCACCTTGTGAGACAGGGATGGTGCTTTCCGAACCAATGTAGTTGGCCAAGGACTCTCCATTCCGCTCCCACCAATAACGCCATTCTACTTTATACAATTTCCATTTGAGATTGTTGGTGGCGATGGGGTTACCGGTTGCCGAAACAGTCGCTACCTCGATGGTAGTTGGTTGTCCGCTAGCGAATGCATAGCCGTTGGTAGGTTCAGGGGTTTTGACACCAACAAAGGTCGAATAAGGTGCATACTTGCAGGTGAATCGGTCGACCGAGAAGTCGCCTCCCTCCTCAAAAACTTTCACCAAATAGTTCACGTTGAGCATGCCGGGTGCTGCGTCATACAACTTGATGTTGTTGGGGATGTTCGCCTCTCCTTCGAGATTGAGTTGACCATCAAAGAGCACTTTTTCTTCGCTGTAAACGGAGCGAATGGGATCATCGAAATGATAGTTTTTCCAATTCGTGAAAGTGGTTGTTGCTTGGGAGTAATTGATGGTCACATTTGTCTTTAGATTTTTGGCGGTAGCGCCGTGGAGCCACTGTGCCTTCAAGCGTGTGGTGGATTTGTTGGACGCATCAGCTACGATGACTTCGGGATTTTCGAAGTTTATTTTCAAACGATTCGGCTTGACATTTTCGATGCGCAAGCTTTTGGAGAATGTGGATCCGCCAACGCGAACATTGGCCGTGTACATGCCTGTCACAGCGTCGGAGGCAGTCTGACAGGTAAAATTGTAGATATTTCCTACGCCCTCTGTTTTGATAGTTTTGTACACCAATCGGCCCTGCGGATTGAGCAATTGGAATTCGACAGGATGATTGGCAGGTAAGTTGGCGGTCTGACCAAGCATAAAATTCAGGAAAAGCGTATCACCCGGTCTCCAAACACCGCGTTCACCATAGATAAATCCTTTCATGCCAGACTGCGTGCGGGCGCCTCCTGTATCGAACGTACTCATGCTAAGGGATTCCCCGTTGCCAATTTTGAGATAACCGCGTTGCTGATCGAGTTTGGCGATCACCAAAAAGGGTTTGTCAGCGAGTGGACCCAATTGTGCCATGCCTTGGGCATCGGTTTTAACAGAACCGATCACTTGTTGTTGAAAATCCAAAACATCTACGGTAACACCACTCAACGGTTTTGTGGTAATCATGTCGGTGATCGCAAACAGCATGGTATTGTTCTCCGTTTGTTTGGCGATGATGCCAATATCTGAAGCTAAAATGTTTTTGGACACCGGATAACGGTAGTTGTAATATGCCTTACTGCACGGGTTGTCTTTTTGTTTGTAGTCCCATTCTTCGGAATCGTATTCTTCGTAGTCGTAATACTCCTCATCCATTTCATACTCCCCTTCTTCAACCTCTGCATTGGCGGTAGGGGTTGTGCGCATCGATGGTTTTGATGCCAGGTCGCTACATGGGTACAAGGTATTGTCCATGTTAAAGTCCAGCTGAATGTTGTAAATGGCGCCGGGTTCGGCGTGTATAATAGTATTGAGATCAATGTAGAATGTATTCCATTTGGAAAGATCTTTTCCATCTCCCGTGTTCAGTTGGACGCGTGTGCGTTTGATCTGTTTTGAAACCCGATACATTTCATCATTGCCATCGAGGCGATTGACTTGGAGGAATTGGGGAATATTGCTTTCGTAGATTTTGCTGACCACCACTTCAACGGATTGCAGGGCCACAGCTTCGAAAGGAAACACTAAACCGTCTGTAGAAGGCAAAATGACGCGCTCTGATGCGCCAATCTTGATATTGGGCTTGAGGTCTTCGAAAACAACACCAAAGCTTTGTTCTTCCTTGGATACTTCTCCATTCAACCCTTTAATGCCAGGGTGTATAAAGATGGTCTTCGCACCGGTTTGTGGTGAAGATGGATAAACACGCACCTCATTGTTGTCGATGATGAATTTTTCGTTTTGGCAATCGCTGATGTCGATAAGTCCTTTGAGATCTTGACTGGGGTTGAGCGG
>JBANFU010000039.1:0-12819 GCA_037975865.1 Bacteroidota bacterium | reverse complement strand
TGCCAATGAGAAAGTGAAGCGTTTGTTGCAGGCCGATGATTCAATGTTTTGGGATGAATCGCCCCGGGCATCGCATATGGCTGTTGCTGCTGCTGAAAAATACGGGCACAGTGCGTTTGTGGATTTGGCGTATTACGAGCCGTTTTATTTGAAGGATTTTGTAGCTGGGGTGAGCAAGAAATTTAGTTTGTAGGGAATATGCGGGTTTTGTTCATCGATAACTTAGACAGTTTCACGTTCAATTTGGTGCATTGTTTGGAGGTAGGCGGTGCGGAGGTTGAGGTATTGCGCAACGAAGGTGAGGATTGGCCAGGATTGGGTGAAAAAATGGCAGATTGTGATGCATGGGCGGTCGGCCCGGGACCGGGCCGACCGCAAGACTACCCCCATTTGATGCGAGCCATCAAACAATATATGGGCAAAAAACCCCTGCTGGGGATTTGCCTCGGACAACAGGCCATCGCCCAGGTTTGTGGTTGGAATATTGTGCATGCCCACTTCCCGATGCACGGAAAGCCCTCTTGGATAGCGCACAATGGTGGTGGACTGTTTGATCAGTTGCCTCAGCCGTTGCAGGTGGGTCGGTATCACTCTTTGGTGGTGACACCCGTAACAGCGGAACCCTTGTTTGAGGCGCGTATCCCCTTGGAAATTGATGCCCACTGCGACGGAGAAATCATGGCCCTGAGCAACACCGCACATGGCGTTTGGGCCGTACAGTTTCATCCGGAGAGTGTGTTGACTCCGGATGGTCAGCGAATCATCAATCGTTGGCTCGAATTGGCGAAATTGTTTGTTGCTACTGCGCCGCACGCATAACCGCTTCGGCAATTTGCTGGGGTGAATATCCGCAGAGTGGATATAAGTCTTCCTCGTTGTTTCCGTGTTCGATGAATTGAGCGGGTATGCCCAAATGGATGAATGTTTTACCGATCTGCTGGTCCGCGCTGGAGGCAGCAGCCTGTCCCCAACCGCCTTGAATACAACCGTCTTCAACGGTGATAATGTGCGTGTAGGGTTGGATTTGGATAGCGCCACTTTCGATTTGTTTGGGGGTTTCACTGGCGATCGGACAGTGAATGTGGTTGAACGGGGTGTTTGCCAGAGCTGGATAGGCTTCGAGACAGAGATTGCTTGCATGGCCCGTACTCAACAGCAACACCCGGGCACTTTCGTGCTGGTGCAGGGTTTGTGGACTCAAAAACACCTCGGGTTGAGCACGCGCGGATGGTTCCCATGCGGGTTCAGCCAAGTTGCCCTTGGGGTATCGTATGGCGATGGGTTTGTGCGCATCGATGCCGTATTGTAGCGCCGCTGCGAGCTCATTGGCATTGCGTGGGGCGATCATTGTGGTGTTGGGAATACAGAGTAAAAAGGCCATGTCGAAAGCCCCATGATGGGTAGGTCCATCTTCGCCCACCAGTCCAGCGCGATCAATGCAAAGAATGACAGGTAGGTTCTGTAGGGCAATGTCGTGAATGTATTGGTCGTATCCCCGCTGTAAAAATGAGGAGTAAATATTGACGATGGGAATGAGTCCTTGGGTAGACATCCCTGCGGCGAAGGTGAGGGCGTGTTGCTCTGCGATTCCTACGTCAAAAAATCGATTGGGATATTGATTCATGGCATGAATCATACCGCAGGAGGAGGGCATGGCGGGGGTAATGCCCGACAGTTGGGGGTATTCAGCAGCCAATTCCAGCAGCAGTGATCCGAAAACATCTTGCCATTTTTTGGCAGGTTTGGCGGGCGCTTCGATTTTGACAAATTTGGCGGCGCTATGCCATTTGGTTTGTTCTTTTTCGGCTGCGGGGTACCCTTTTCCTTTGATTGTTTTGATGTGTAACATCCGCGGGCCAGACTGTTTGTATAGGGATTCTAGGGAATCCAGCAGGGCCGGGAGGTCGTGGCCATCGATCGGACCTTTGTACGACAGTCCAAACCATTCAAACCAAGATTTTACCAAGGAGGGATTGGTTTGCAATTGGGTGTTGAGTGCGCCGGTATTGGGGTCGATCCCCATTTGGTTGTCGTTGAGTACCACCAATACATTCAAGTTTGATTCAAACAAATTGTTGAGGGCTTCATAGGAAAGTCCTGCTGTGAGTGCGCCATCGCCGACCACCGCAACGAATGTAGGCTGAACGGAAGGTTCGGTAGGGGTATTTGAAAGAATGTTGTGCGCTGCGGCCATGCCCATGGCCGCAGAGATGGCGGTGCTAGAATGTCCTGTGCCGAAGGCGTCGAATTCACTCTCCTCCATTTTGGGAAATCCGGAAATCCCTTTGAAGGAACGGATGCTGCTCAGTTGATCTTTTCTGCCAGTGAGGACCTTGTGCGGGTAGGCTTGATGTCCCACATCCCAAACGATGGCATCTTTTGGGAGGTTGAGAACGTGATGCAACGCAACGGTTAATTCAATCACCCCCAAATTGGATGAAAAATGTCCGCCAGATTCCAAAACAGATTGGGTTACAAAATCTCTGAGTTCATCACACAGTGTTTGTAGTTCACTGTTAGACAATTTTTTGATTTCGTTTGGATTGGTTATTTGTGGCAGGACTTTCAAAATTTTTGGCGCGCTAAGAGTAACAAAAATAGGGTGAATTGTTGAGTGAACGTACACATGAATTTGTGGATGAACAGATTCGATTTATCGATGAATTTAATCGTTAATTAAATTATTATTGTTAAAAATGATGTTTCAAAACACGAAAAGAATAAAAAACAGACCAAAAAATTGCAATTAAATTTGGAACGCGATTATGGGTTTTTGTAGTTTTGCTCCGTGAAAACAAGATTTTTAAAGATTTTGTTTCGCACAGTATCATAATAAACATGGAAAATTTAGATCAATCAATCGCATCGGCCCCCAAAAAACGGGGCAGAAAGCCGGGTTCTAAGAACAAGGTAAAATCAAAAAGATCATCAAAAAAAGTTTCTTACTTGGGTGCTTTCTCTATTCTAGAGCAGGAAATTCATTCTTTGTCAGAGGCTTTGAAAAAAGCCATGGTTAAAGCAGAGAAAGAGGTGGAGAAATTGGAAAAAAAGCAGTCTCGCGAGTTGGAGAAGTTGAAAGCGAAAGCCTCAAAGTCTCTGGCGTTGTGGAAGGCAAGAGCCAAAGCCAATTTGAAAAAAGGCAAGGTGAGCACAGGCAAGCGCGGTCGTCCCGCCAAGCCAAAGGCTGAAAAAGAGGCTGCACGCCGAGGCAGACCCCCCAAATCAGGTTACCGCAAAGGCGGAGGACGCAGAAAAGCGGGTGAGTTGACGAAAAAAGACATCATCCTCAATTATGTAAAGGAAATCAACCAACCTATCGCTTCAGGGGAATTGATTGCTGGATTGTTTGAGCGCAGTGGTGAAAGAGATAAAAAGCGTTTCTCGCAAGGGATCTATACCACCCTTACCCAGATGTACAAAGCTGGATTGTTGAAAAAAGACGGCGGAATCGTTTCGTTGCCATAATAATAAATGAATTAACTATCCATTGGGTAGTGCAATCGCGTAAACAAAGCGGGGGTTGTTGGAGAGGTCTCGAACAACTTCCGCCGACGCGAATGGTGTGAAGAGCGCTCTCGTCTCCTCGGCCAAATACTGGTTGATTTCCAACCAAATATACAAGGGAGTGGATCGACGATGTCTTTCGGCATCACAGAGTTCTGCCAACTTCCTATAAAAAATCAGCGGGTCGTTTTCTGGGGTAAACAAAGCCGAATGTGGTTCGTGTTGCAAGACGCGTGAATCCATGTTGGCTGCTTCATCCAATTTTACGTACGGTGGATTTGAGACCAGGAGATCAATGTCGCTGGGGAATTCCTTCCACGACAAAACATCGCTGCACTGCAATTGTATTCGCGACTGAACCCCCACATGGAACGCATTTTCGGCGGCAATGTCCAACGCATCCTCACTGATATCCACGGCGATGAATGTCCAACTGGGATTGTCGTGCAGCAAATACAAGGGAATACAACCACTGCCCGTACCAATATCTAGACCGCGAATGTTTGGACCGTTGGATTCCGACATGGCGGCGCTCTGTTTGCCAATCAGGTAGCACAATTCCTCGGTTTCGGGTCGTGGAATTAGGGTGGCCGGTGTCACTTTCAGCGTGAGTGGGCCGAAAAAGGCCGCTTCAAAAATGTATTGGATGGGTATGTTGCTCAGCAGTTTTTCGCAGACCTCATGGAGTGTGTTGACGGCTTCCTGCTCTCCAAGCGATTGGCAATGTGGAATCACCCAAAAGCCAAAGGCGTTGATTTCATCCATGGAGAACTGATGGCTCAGCGATTGAACGAGGTGGTTTTTGATGCTTTGTGGTTCCATGGGTGTTGGCAATGGTGGCTTGAACGGTATTAGTGGACCAAGACCAAGCGTAAATTTTGTCTGCAAATGTCTGCATCTGCATGGAAAGCGTCTATATGCAAAATGTAATTTCCCGAAGGCAGCGTCTGTTTGATTTCCCACAGCGGTATCAGGAGCTGTCCGTCTTGCGACACTTGCGTTGCGGGGATTGGGATTGGCACGATACTGCCCATCATGGAAAAGAGTGAGACTTTAACTACATACCCCGCTTTGGGTAGTTGGTGCAGTAGTACAATGTGTTCGTCGTTCTGAAATTGGTAGACCATTTTCTCCAATTGAAACGCTTTGGCCGTGGATTTGCGAAGTTGGCTACATTGACTGTTGGTTTCGGCCGGTGTGGAATTTCCGGCGGTGGCGGTGGCACTCACCCAGTGCATGGATTGGTTGGAAGGGGCCGTTGGGGATGTTTTTTCCAGACTCACACCCTTGGTTGAATTTAAAATGGGGGTGTGCATGGTTTCGCGGTACACCATTTCATCGATTGTTGTTCCTAGCGGATGCAGGAGTTGCAGGGTGGCACCGGCGGCAGGAAGGTTGGGGAAGTTGGGTACAGTTTGGTGATTGAAAACCTGCTGTGGGTTATTGGCGCGGGCCAACGGGTACGATTGGACACTGAAGCATCGAATTTCACCTGGGTACAATGTGTAGGGTTGATTGGATAGCGTGACGATTTCCTCAGGCTGTGGGTTATTCTGTATTTTTAGTTGCAAACCCATCAACTGCAATGGTTTTTGGGATGTATTGACAATTTCCACAAAATCGGAAAGGTGGTCGAGGGAGTTAAACATGACTTCATTGAATTGCAATTCTCCGGGTAGCGGAACGGATTCCACATAGCACAGGCTGCCCATAACGTTTGTGATGGTTTCTCCGTTGCAACTGAGGGCACTGTCGATGAGTACCGTGAAGGCTTGTCCGTTTTTTAGGGGCGGCGCAATGTGGTATTGGTTGTTGCTTTGGGGTGTAAACGTGTATTGGTTTTCTTGTAGTTTGGAGCGCATTCTGGGAAGTTGTCCTTGTATGGGGTGGGTAAAGGCGATGACGGCCGTATCGGGGTGGGTTGCCGCGAGATAAGCAATGGAGAAGGGCAGCTGTGTTGGGGGCGGCGTGGGTTTTGAGGTTGGGTAGGGTTGGAATTTGACGGGCGGCTGGGACGGGGTGCCACCCAGGGCCGTATTGGATTGCCATTGGAATAAATCCAAGCAGTTTTGTAGGCTATCGATGTGTTCCAGGCTATATCCGCCATCCCTGTAGCTGGGGTGATGCATGTATTGATGGTATTGAAAGCGATGTACGATTTGATTTTGTTGATTGGTGAGTGTGAGCGTTTCGGTTTCTATGTTGAGGTAGGGTAAGTTACAACCCACCACCCGGGGAATGGATTTCATGAGGGGGGTATCGGCGAAACGACAGAGGGTGACACGCATTTGGGGGGATAGCAGCACGTTGGGTAGCGCGTTGGTAGAATGTAGATCGGATAAATGCAATTCGCTTAACCACAGGGATTTTTGGGTGTTGTTTTTCAGTTCGATGTACTGCACGGGGGGTAAAAATCCGCGGTTTGGAAAGGGGTCGGCCATGATTTCTGTGATGGTCACTTCAAAAGGTTCAACGGGCGTTTCACAGTAAACAAAAGCCGTTTTTTGTTGTAGGGGTTGGATATTGCCGGCGCTGTCTTGGGCGTTTTGGACATAAACGGTTTGGGGTTGATTACAGGGTTGTGAATTGAACTGGGCGATGAGGGTTCTGGAGTTGGGTTGGGTATAGGCGATGGCTTGTTGGTACTGGCAAATCAATTGGTTTTTGTTTTGCAGGACGATGGGCTCTGAAAATTGAATTTCGGCCGTTGAGGGCGATTTCCATTGAAGGAATTGAATGGTGGGCGGTGTCTTGTCGGGGTGCGGCGGGGTCACGGTGAACATCTCTACACGGTGTTTTCCCGCCGCGCCGCTGCCGGTTTGAATGATGGCAAGACCACTAAACTTGTAATGATATGGGAGGGTATCCACGGAGCCACACAAAGTTTTATAGGATTCCCAGCTGCTGTCTTTATACAGGAGTAAAAATTGATCTCGCTGTTTCACCCATCGCAGGGTAATGTTTGATTTGCTTTTGTTAAAGTACCCACTTTCACCGGCACAGTCGATGCGTTCTTTTCCGCCACTGCGCTGGATGAGTTTGATGCCATCGTCTACATCGCCCAAGCGAATCAACCACCCATTTTGTAGTAAGCTATCGCAGCGAAATAGTACGTCGATGTAGTTTGCGGAGCTGGGGTTAAAATCCACGTAAATGGTGGTTTCCAACCATTGCAGCGAATCGGTTGTGCAGGCCATGTACAGCAGTGCCGTTTGTTTTTGGCTGTTTACGGGAAGGTTGCTGTTGATTGCATTTTGGCTGGTGATGATGAATTTTGCTGCATCGCCCAGGGCCCGGTTATTTTTGAGTTGGGTGGAAAGGTGGCATTGGGCCCAAATATCGAGTTGGGTGAACAGCAGTATGGGAATGAGCAGAACGCATTTTTTACGGGTAAACACTATTTTTTTCATGGTGTTTGTGAACACCGAAAAAGCGGATTACCACCAATGCCATGGAGGTGTTTGGGCGTCAAAGGGCCCAGTTTTGCGATAAATGCAAAAAGTTGTTGAAATTAGCGGTTGTGGGCGGCGAGAATCTTCTTCTCGATTTGGGTGGTGGAGTAACCCGGTAAAAAATCCAAGGTTTTGACCTCTCCCCCGTGCTGTAGTACCCAATCGGCACCCACGATGTTTTCGATGGAATAGTCAGCCCCTTTTACCAAGATTTGGGGGGTGATGTATTCGATGATTTCCTTGGGGGTGTCTTGATTAAAAAGGACCACACCGCTCACAAAACCGAGGGCTGCCATCACATGGGAGCGAGACGTTTCTGATTGCAATGGTCTGGCGGGCGACTTCTCAAGGCGTTGCACACTTTCATCGGTATTGAGTGCCACCAACAAGCCATCGCCCAATTCGGCAGCCGCTTCAAGGTAGTGGACATGCCCTGCGTGAAGGATGTCGAAACAGCCATTGGTAAACACCATTTTTTTGCCTTCGGCTCGAAACTGGCTGATGTGACTTTTGGCTTCGTCCCAGGTCCAAATTTTATGCTTTGTCATTGGCGAGGTCGATTTTTCTCACGGCAAGGTAATACAACAAATAGGCAATCGCACCGAAAATAATCATCAGTAAGTTACTAAAAGCTACGGTGAAAATGCCATAGGTTTTGGCTTGCGCATCCGGGAGATTATAAATGAGGGTTAAACCATAAGATACGGTTCCCCAAACACCAGCTCCACCGGGAATGGGTATAATGACACCGAGTGAGGAAAAAATGACAACCCCCAGCGCATTTGCGATGGTTAGGTGCTCTGTAATGCCCAAACTCTGGAGGGTGCAATAGGTACTGAGCCAGTAGCCGATCCAAATTCCGTAGGACGAAAGAATGAAAACTACAGGCTGTTTCAAGTGAAGGATGGATTGGAGGCCGGCAATGAATTTTTCCAGCAGCGATGGCTCATTTTTGGATTGGGTTTTTGGCTTGCGGGCCTGTTGCTTCTTCCAGTATCGAACACTGAAAATACCCGCCAGTAAAATCATCGAGATGGGGGCATAATTTGTACCCAAGGGGGTGATGATATATTGATCGAAGAAGCCGTAGAATTCTTGAAATTGGATGCCCAAGCACAGGAGGCAGAGCGACATCAGCACCAACAAGTCAATGATGCGTTCCGTTACCACCGAACCAACCAAGGTAGGCACAGGGGCTTTTTCGCTTTTGGAAGCCATGGCGCATCGCACAAATTCGCCGCCGCGAGAGGTGGCTACATTCACCAAATAGCCAATCATGACGGTGTAAAATGCGCGAATTTTGTTGAGCGGATAGCCGGCAGGTTCTGTGAGCATGTTCCATCGCCAACCCCGGAGGTAATGGGCGTAAAGCATGGTCACTGTGGCGCCCAAAAGCCAATAGAGGTTGGCATTTTTTACCGCATTGGCGGTTTGTTGCCAGTCTATTTTGAAACCGATGACGATGAAAACACCTACAGCTAGTAGGATCAACAGCGTCTGGGAGATTATTTTTTTGTTGATTTTCAAATGACTTGATTGTTTCTGTCGGGAAACAAGTTTTTGGGCTGATGGTTTTGGGCCTCTTCGGGTGTCATCTGAACGAAGGTCATGATGATGAGTTCATCACCCACTTGTCCTTTCCGTGCCGCAGCGCCATTCAAACCAATGATACCGGTGCCTCTCTCGCCTTTGATGATGTAAGTTTCGAAGCGTTCGCCATTGTTGTTGTTGACAATGAGCACTTTTTGGTTGGCGATCATGCCGGCGGCGTCGATCAAATTTTCATCAATGGTGATGCTACCCGTGTAGTTCAGTTCCGTTTGGGTTAAACGGACGTTGTGAATTTTTGCTTGTAATACCTCGATAAACATGCGATGCAAAGGTAGGGTGATTTTGATGTATTTTCGCGACTTATGCAATTTACGTCGGGCATTGTGGAACAAGCGGTTGAGGCCCTTTCATCCTTTCCAGGAATTGGCAAGCGAACGGCTTTGCGTTTGGTGATGTATTTGCTGAAACGCCCGGAGATGGAGGTGGCGCATTTGGCGGAGGCTTTGCTGAAGTTGAAGACCGAATTGCACTTGTGTGAGGTGTGTGGGAATGTGAGCGACCACAAGCGCTGTCATGTTTGTGTGAACCCCAATCGCAGTGAGGAGGTGATTTGTGTGGTGGAAGATTTTAGTGATTTGATGGCGATTGAATCCACGGCCCAGTTCAAGGGCAAATACCATGTGTTGGGAGGACTGATATCGCCTATGGACGGTGTAGGTCCCGACGATTTGAACATTGCTTCATTGCTTGGACGGGTAGAAAATAGTTTGGTGGGAGAGGTCATGATGGCCCTCAGTGCTACGGTAGAGGGTGATACCACCATGTTTTACCTGGCGAAAAAATTAAAGCCCATGGGTGTCACGATTACTTGTATTGCGCGGGGAATCGCGGTAGGCGGAGAGATTGAATATGCCGATGAGGTGACTTTAGGGCGGTCTATCGCCCAGCGAACCGAATATTTGTTGTAATTTGCTCAATTCGAAGTATGTCGCACAAACTCTCGGTCGTTATCGTCAACTACAACGTCAAGTATTTCTTGGAGCAGGCTTTGCGCTCGGTTGAGAAGGCGATTGAGGGAATGGATGCTGAGGTTTGGGTGGTTGATAACAACAGTGTGGATGGCAGTGTGGCCATGGTTCAGGAGAAGTTTTCCTGGGTAAAGGTGTTGGCGAACAAGGACAATGTGGGATTTTCTCGGGCCAACAATCAGGCCATACGCGAGAGTAAGAGCGATTATATATTGCTATTGAATCCGGACACGGTGTTGCAGGAAGACAGCTTGAAGAAGTGTGTTGCCTACATGGATCGCCAGCTGGATGTGGGGGCGTTGGGTGTCCGCATGATTGATGGTAAGGGCAAGTTTCTGCCAGAGAGCAAGCGTGGATTGCCGTCTCCGGCGGTGGCGCTCTACAAGATGACGGGGCTGAGTGGGTTGTTTCCCAAGTCACGGTTGTTTGGTCGTTACCATTTGAAATATTTGAGTGAACACGAGACCCATGAAGTGGATGTGTTGAGCGGGGCTTTTATGATGATGCGTTCCTCGGCTTTGGACCAAGTTGGGTTGTTGGATGAGGATTATTTCATGTACGGTGAGGATATAGATTTAAGTTATCGCATCACTTTGGGCGGCTACAAAAATGTGTACTTCGCCGATACAACCATCATTCATTACAAGGGGGAGAGTACCAAGAGAAAGAGCGCCAATTATGTGAAGGTTTTCTACAATGCGATGGTCTTGTTTGCCAAAAAACACTACAGCACTTCGATGGCTGGGTGGTTTGCGTTTTTCATACAATTGGCGATCTATTTGCGGGCGGGGTTGGCATTTTTTGCGCGCTTGGCAGAGCAAATTTGGCTGCCGTTGCTTGATTTTGCGCTGATCGTTGCGGGCTATGTGGGCATCGCCAAATATTGGGAACTCTATCACAAGTTTGTGCGGGGCTACTATCCTTCGGAGTTTTACATTGTGCATGTACCCTTATATGCGTTGGTGGCTATCGGCATGGTTTGGATTTCGGGCGGGTATGACCGGATGACGGTGGCTAGGCGGGTGTTTCGCGGCGGGGTTGTAGGTGCGGTTGTTCTTTTTGCGATGTATGCCTTTTTTCCGCGCGATTGGCATTTTTCGCGGGCCATTTTGGCTTTGGGTTCTGCTTGGGCCTTGGGGGTGTTTTTTATCACCCGGGGTTTGGCGCAAGCATTGAAGTTGGGTGGGGTGCAGTTTGATCACGGAGGTAGGCGAAAGGTGGTGTTGGTTGGGGGTGAAGCGGAGTGCGAGCGGATTGAGCGATTGCTGAAATTGGGTCGCGTGAACCATGAAATTTTGGGTTGGGTTTCCTCGGTGGGAACGCATTCTCAGGAGTTCATGGGTGGTTTAGATCAGCTTTCCGAGGTTTTGGCGATTTATCAGCCCGATTTGGTCATTTTTAGTGGAAAGGATGTGCCTTCAACGGAGATAATGACGCATATGATTGATTTTCAGTCGCTCCCTGTTCAAGTAAAAATCGCGCCGGAACGGAGCGAGACCATCATCGGATCGGATTCCAAAAATCAGCCGGGCGAGTTGTTTACCTTGGAGGTAGATTATCATTTGGCCCAGCAGCATCATTTGCGGAACAAGCGGGTTTTGGATTTGATGTTGTGTTTGTGGGTTGGTTTGTTTGCTTGGGTTTTGGTTTGTTTGCCTCGGGGTAGGCATCTGTTAAAACACGGTTTTTCTGTGTTGGTGGGATGTGAAACGTGGGTGGGTTATCGCCCAGAAACGTTGTCGTTGAAATTGCCAAAAATCAAACCATGCGTGTTGGATGTTTCGTTGCCCTATGCCGGTACTGGGTTTGAGGGGGATGCGGCACTGGCCTACGCGCGTGACTACGAGGTGAGTAAAGATGCGTGGGTGTTTTGGCGGAATTTACTAGGAAAAACCCCCTAAATTGCTTATATTCAGATGAAGAAAACCGTCAATAGTCTCTATGAATCGCGGAAATTTATCCGGATTATTTTGATGTTGTTGGCGGTGGTGATTAGCATAACCACATTGTATTTGAGTCAATTGTTGGTGGTGAAGATTGCGGGAGAGGAGAAAAAGAAGATGGAGATTTGGGCTGAGGCGGAAAGTATTTTATCGGACCCATTCAGCGAGGGTGATTTGGGATTTCAGTTGCGGGTGATTCAATCCAATACCACCATTCCCGCCATATTGGTGGATGAAAAGGGCGACATTCTAACCTTGGTGAACGTGGACACGATGGGAAAAAGCAGCTCCTTTTTACAGCGAAAATTGTCGGAGTTCAAGTTGGAAAACGAGCCCATCGTTGTACCCGTGGATGAGAATACGGATTACAGGGTTTACTACGGCAGCAGCACGGTTCTCACGCAGTTACAATATTACCCTTATGTGGTATTGGGGATTGTGGCGCTGTTCATGTTTGTGAGTTATGCGGCCTTTTCCTATTCAACGCGCAGTGAGCAGAACAAGGTGTGGGTGGGTTTGGCCAAAGAGACGGCGCATCAATTGGGTACACCGATATCGAGTTTGATGGGCTGGGTACAGGTGATGGAGATGGGCGCTTTGCCGGAGAATGCGGGGGAAGAGATGCGGAAAGACATCGATCGGTTGAACATAATAACGGAGCGGTTTTCAAAAATTGGTAGCGAGCCCATTTTGGAGGATTTGGATCTGAACGACGTGGTCCTTGAGGCGATGAATTACATGAAAAATCGCTCGGGCAAGGGGGTAAAGTTTGAGATCGGTTATTGGGGACATCCGGTGATGTGTTCCATAAACAAGAATCTATTTCATTGGGTGATTGAGAACTTGGTGAAAAACAGCATCGATGCGATGGATGGGGCTGGAACGCTGTCTTGTTCGGTAAAGCAATTGAAGAACAAGGCAGTTGTGGACATAACTGACACGGGTAAGGGAATTCCGAGCAATCAGATGAAATCGGTATTTAAACCGGGATTTACTACCAAGAAGCGCGGGTGGGGATTGGGTCTGTCGTTGGCCAAGCGCATCATCACGGATTATCACCGGGGCGAGATTTATGTGAAGGAGAGCTTACCCATGGAGAAAACCACCATCCGGATTGTTTTGAATGCCGTGGTTTAGGGTGCGCGGGCGCGTTTGCGTTGGAGGTGTGCGGTAATTTTGGTAAGTTTGAAATATGATACAGCGAATTCAGACGGTTTATTTGTTTGCCTTGTTTGCCATCGGATTGATTTTGATTTGGCAAGATCCTGTGTATGCGTATTTCGATGGGGTAAATCAGCCGGATTCGTATGTGTTGACGTTTTGGAACAGCTATACGGGCAC
>JBANFU010000104.1:0-8148 GCA_037975865.1 Bacteroidota bacterium | reverse complement strand
AAACGAGCCAAAAAGGCAATAATTTTGGATTTGAATCCAAAAAATAGGTCAATCGCGGGGTTTGAAGCGCGTAAAGGGCTTCGGGGGTCCGGCAGGTTTCGGCGCTTGAGACTTCGATTCTACCTCGCGCGGCTGGTCGTGCCGGTTGCGGTCCCGGTCCTGATTGCGGTCTCGTTCTTTGTTTCTGTTGAATCCGCGGTGCTGGCCTGATCCCTGGCTTCGATTCTGTCCCTGATTGCGTTTGTGTCCGCCCTTGCCGCCGCCATTTCTGTTCTCGGCCTGTCCGCCCTTGCCTTCATTGAAATTGGGCTGGTTGTAAAACGGCTTCGCGTCATTGGCCTCCGCCACATGGGTCCCCGGTAGAAACGGATGTTCCGCCGTTACGGGAATTTCCATTTTGATCAATTTTTGTATGTCGCGCAAATAAGGCACCTCCTCCCGATCCACAAAAGACCACGCCACCCCACTGTTTCCTGCCCTACCCGTTCTTCCGATGCGATGCACGTACGTTTCAGGGATGTTGGGAATTTCGTAATTGATCACGTGCGTAAGCTCGTCGATATCGATTCCCCTCGCCGCGATGTCCGTAGCCACCAACACCCTCGTTGTACGGTTCTTGAAATTGGCCAAAGCCGACTGGCGGGCGGTCTGACTTTTATTCCCATGAATGGCTTGCGCCGTAATTTTCAACTTCACCAGGTCTTTTACCACCTTATCAGCCCCGTGTTTGGTGCGCGTAAACACCAACACCGAAGGAATGTCCTCCGCTGAGGTATCCAACAAGTGTCGGAGCAAGAACCGCTTGTTCTTCTGGTCCACATAATACACGCTTTGCGATACTTTTTCCGCCGTGGTTGATACAGGCGCCACCGACACCCGCACTGGGTCTACTAGAATATTTTGACTCAACTTCACCACTTCCGATGGCATGGTCGCCGAAAAGAAGAGGGTTTGTCTGTCTGTAGGCAACTTCGCAATCACCTTTTTCACATAATGAATGAAGCCCATATCCAGCATTCGATCGGCCTCATCAAGGACAAAAAATTGCACATTTCGCAAATCGATGTACCCTTGTTGCATTAAATCCAACAAACGTCCAGGCGTAGCCGTCATGATATCTACGCCGCGCTTGATGGCATCCACCTGGGGCTGCTGTCCCACACCACCGAAAATCACGGCGTGTTTCAAACGCACATTGGCGCCATAGGCCTCAATACTCTCATCGATCTGCAGGGCCAACTCGCGGGTTGGGGTCAGAATTAGGGCTTTAATTCCCCGATTTTTGCCCGCCTCGCGCATCAAATTTTGGATGATGGGTATAGAAAATGCCGCGGTTTTGCCGGTGCCGGTTTGGGCGGTTCCCAACACGTCTTGGTGATTGAGGGCTGCCGGAATGGCTTGTTCTTGTATGGGGGTTGGCTGTGTGTAGCCTTGGGCCGATAGCGCTTCGATGATTTCAGGCGCGATGCCGAGTTTAATAAATGCTTCCAATAATACAAAGGTAGGCAATGTATCGTCAACCGGCGATGTTATTTCCCTGAGGATAAATCTCTCAAAACATCACGTTTTGGTCACATTCCGATTATTTTTGTTGCACCTGCGTAACTATTACCCCTTTATCGCGTCTAAATACACATGAAAAAACCATTCATCGGATTTTTGCTATTGGCACTCGCCATTGCGGGTTGCAGACCAGATCCGGCCGATACGCTCGGACATGATAACCCCGATTGGACCGAAGCTTCACATGGAAATGGCCTCCCCGATTACGGTATTGTTTTCCCACAAGATCAAGTCAACGAATTGGAAATCACGTTGGGCGCCACCGAATGGGCCGCCATCCGCAGCAACATGAAGAGTTTGTTTGGTTACGATATCGGCTCGGGTGCCGGCGGAGGTCCTCCAGGCGCGTTCCCCACCACCGAACCCGATTATGTGCAGAGTACCGTAAAATTCAGGGGTAAAACCTGGAACCATGTGGGATTCCGACTCAAAGGAAACTCTACCCTGGGCAGTGCATGGCGAAGTGGCATTTACAAATTGCCGTTCCGCTTGAATTTCGACAAATTTGAAGCCACCGAACCCACCGTAAAAAACCAAAAGTTCTATGGGTTTAAGGACCTGTCGTTCAGTCCCGGCGTCAAAGACAACTCCCTCATACGCGAAAAATTGGCCTCCGACGTTTTCCGTGCCGCGGGCATTCCCAGTGCGCAATCGGCCTTTTACAAAGTATACATCGACTTCGGCGAAGGCTTGAAATATTGCGGTGTGTATTGTGGGTTGGAGCTGCCCGATGACAACATGGTCAAACAACAACTCGGCGAAGAGTCCGGCAACCTCTACAAACCGGAGTCGAAGTTGGCCACCTTCATTCAAACCGAATTTGAAAAGAAAAACAACGAATTGGCGGGCGATTTTGGGGATGTTTCCGGTTTTGTAAAAGCCCTCAACAGCAGCAACCGCACCGCGGATGTTGCGCTGTGGCGCAAAAACTTAGAGGCGGTATTCAATGTGGACCACTTCACCAAATACTTGGCCATCAACAACACGTTTGTCAATTGGGATACTTACGGGGTGATGGCGCACAATTACTACCTCTACAACCACAGCACAAAAGGGCTGTTGTGGATTCCGTGGGACAACAATGAATCGTTCAGCAAGAGTCCGGGTATCACGGGCACATCGGGCGGACCTTCGGGCCCCGGCAACGCCATTTCGCTCACCATGAACGAGGTATCCACTGCATGGCCGTTGTTGAATTACATCGCCAACGATCCTGTTTATTTTGCGCAGTACAAGGCCCACATGAAAGATTTTAAAAACGGCATTTTTCAAGAGAGCACGGTGATTGCCCTGATCGACAAATACTATGACTTGATTACGCCTTTTGTAGTGGGTACGGATGGCGAGCAGCCCAAGTACACGCATTTGAGCAGTCAATCGGCCTTTACCGCAGAGCGCGCAGCGCTCAAAACACATGTCACCAACCGCATCGCTTTGGTCAATCAATTTGCGCCCTAATCATGTCCCTCCCCCACCCAACATCCCTTTCCGATGATCGCTTGGCTGTACTTCAACAGTTCGATTCCTTGGCGATGTCTGAGCTGATGGATCGGGCAGAGCTGATGGATCGCAGCGATCGAAAATTTGTTTTTCACCGGGATTTACTGTCGGCCATCCTCCTGGATTGTGTGGCGGACTACCACATTTTGGAGATGGGCGGACACCGGTATTTTGATTACGATACGAAATACTACGACACCCCAGATTGGCAATTTTACTTGCAACATCACCGCGGGAAAGCCAACCGCTACAAAGTTCGCAGGCGAACTTATGGCAGCACGGGTGAGGAATTTATCGAACTAAAACACAAAACCTACAAAGGCAACACCCAAAAAATCAGGGTGCTGGGCCACAGCCTGGAGTCGGCGCATTCCCTGTTGTTAGAGCATCTGAGCGGTGAAATCGTACAGCAACTTCGGGCCTCGTTGTGCGTGCAATACCAGCGAATCACCTTGCTACACAAAAGCAAAAACGAAAAAGTGACGCTGGACTTTTCCTTGCGATGGTCGGCCCCCGCTGAGGCTAACCCTGAAACCGAATGGACCGCATCCCATCCTCAAACATTTGAAAACATAGTCATTGCTGAGGTAAAAAGCACGAACCTGCACTTCAACACATTTCAGCAAATCGCAAAAAATCGCGGCATCCGTGAAGGCTCGTTGAGCAAATATTGCATGGGATGCCTCACGATCTATCCAACAATCAAACACAACCGATTCAAACAAACGTATCAACACATTTTAAAACTAGAACATGCTTGAGATTTTAACGCCTTATTTAATCAATCTGATCGCCGTTACCTTGTTGGTTCGCGGACTGTATTACCGCACGTACAAGCGCAGCGACTTATTCCTGACCTTTTTCGGGTTCAATACCATCATCTTTTTTGTGGCGATTGTCTTGAATCAGGTGGACCTCAGCACCGGGGCCGCGTTTGGACTGTTTGCGGTATTTAGCATCCTAAGATATCGGACCGAGGGCCTATCCGCCAAGGACATGACATACTTGTTTTTGTCGATCGCGTTGGGCTTGTTGGGCGCCACCACCCAAAACAGCAACCTGCAACTGCTGCTGAATGTGGTGATTTTGGCGTTGGTCTTTGTTTTGGAGAGCGGTTGGATATTCCCCAGAGAGAAGAGCATGGACGTGCTGTACGACAACATCGCTTTGGCGCACAAGGACCAATACGCGGCGTTGGTGGCGGATTTGCGGTCGCGCACTGGCTTGAGCGTGGTTCGCTGTGAGGTGTCGGACTTGGACTATTTGAAAGACGCTTGCAAAGTCACCGTTTACTATGTTGACTAATCGCGATTGGAAATCTTTCCGAGGGGCTTTGTTGCACCGATGTGGCTTACTCTTGACGCTGTTGGCTAGTGGGTACTCCAACCTGTATGGCCAAGCCACCAAGGCCGATCCGGTGGATGTTCAATTGTGGACAGGGCTGGGACTCAATCACAACTGGGGAAAGCAGTGGAAGTTTGAAACCGACATCCAATCTCGCTATTACAACAATGCCCAAACACACAGTGGTACTTATGTGAGCGTGGGTGCACAATACAAATTGAACAAGCATTTCGATTTGTCGGGGGAGTATCGCTTGGCGATGGTGCAGCAGGGCAATTACAATCGTGTATCGGGCGGATTGCTGTGCGATTACAAAGTTCACGGAATCCAACTCTCAGGGAGGGCGCTCATTCAGAACCAAGTACAAGATTTCGACGACGCTACGCGCCCCACCCAATCGGAGGGTTACTGGCGGGTACGCGCGCAGGCCAAGTACAAAATCAACAAGCAATTGGATGTTTACGCATCGGTGGAGCCCATCATGAAATTTGGCGCTGCGTTTTTGGTAGACAACTGGCGCGACGAGGTGGGCCTGAAATGGGAAATAAAAAAGGGACTCAAATTGAATCCCTATTTCATTTATCGTCCGGATTACGGTAAAACTACCTACAACCGACTGTTTTACATTTACGGGTTACAGCTCGATTATTCGCTGTAATTCCCTGGCTTAAGAACCCAGCAAACGGGTTTTCAATTCAGGGTTTCTCCAAACGGCCACAATCCATACCAAGGCTTGGATCACGCAAGGCGCCACAACATCTTGTTGTGTAGTTACGTGAACGGCGATGGCACCTCCCATGTAAGCAGCGAGCAACAATGTACCCAACACAGCGGTACGGGGAATCAAAAAGAGAACGGCGCTGAGGATTTCAATCACTGCCAATGTTTTGGCGATGGAGGGGGTGATGCCTTGTGAGGCCATTTTCTCAACCATCTCCGCGGGTAAATTGAATTTCATGACGCCACTCATCATGAAAATGGCCGCTACCAACCCGGCAGCAATCCATTGTAAAAGGTTTTTGGTTTTATCTGTCATAATACTAAAGATTTACAAAGATACACATTTTCAAAATAATCGTTAAAACAAACATCTCGGCCTCCGTTTACGAAAAGCAGATTACCAAATGCTATTTGTCGTCCCCAAAAACCGCTGCAATCTCGTCAAAAAGCAATAATATCTGACATCAATCATGGCATCCTTATCAACAATTTCGCAAATTTGAAAAATGCAATCGCCCCAGTTGATTCAAACCCTCGACGCCCGCAACCTCGCCTATCAACAAAGCCTTGAAAACCCAGATTTATTTTGGGACAATATCGCCCAGCAATTCACTTGGAAACGCCCATGGGATCAGGTGCTGGATTGGAATTTTGAGACGCCCAGCGTGAAGTGGTTCAACGGTGCTCAGCTGAATATCACCGACAACTGCTTAGACAGACATTTGGCAGAGCGCGGCAACGAGACTGCTTTGATTTGGGAATCCAACAACCCCAACGAGCCCAGCAAAACATACACCTACAAGGCATTGCACGAAGCCGTTTGTGTTTTCGCCCAAGCCCTACGCAATGAAGGCATCACCAAAGGGGATCGGGTTTGTATTTACATGGGTATGGTCCCTGAACTGGCCATCGCCGTTTTGGCCTGTGCTCGAATCGGAGCCATTCACTCCGTCATTTTTGGTGGATTCAGCGCCCAGAGCGTGGCCGACCGCGTGAACGACGCCCAAGCCATTGCCATCATCACCTGCGATGGGGCTTTCCGAGGCGCCAAAGACATCGCACTGAAAGCCGTCATCGACGAAGCCCTCACACAATGCACATCGGTAAAAAAAGTATGGGTATACAGACGCACACACACAGCAATCGATAGGGTGGATGGCCGAGATATCGACTGGTCTCATGCCGTCGCACAAGTGGATCTTGAACAAGCCCTATCTACGCCCTCCGAGACCATGGAAGCCGAAGACCCCTTGTTCATCCTGTACACCAGCGGCAGTACCGGGAAGCCCAAAGGCGTGGTGCATACTTGTGCTGGATACATGGTTTGGACGCATTACACCTTTACCCAAGCATTCCAATACCAACCGGGCTGGGTTCATTTTTGCACAGCCGATATCGGATGGATTACCGGACACAGCTATATCTTGTACGGTCCGCTTGGTGCGGGAGCCACAACCCTCATGTTCGAAGGCATCCCTACCTACCCGGCCCCCAATCGATTTTGGGAAGTGGTGGAAAAGCATCAAGTCGACATCCTTTACACCGCCCCAACGGCCATTCGCAGTTTGATGGGCGCCGGCGACGATTGGGTTGAAAAACACCCCATGCCCTCGCTCAAAGTCCTGGGAACCGTGGGTGAACCCATCAATGCGGAAGCTTGGCATTGGTACCATGAAAAAGTGGGGAAAGGCCGCTGCGAAATTGTAGACACGTGGTGGCAAACCGAAACTGGGGGTGTACTCATCACGAACTTGGCCGGTGTTACCCCAAGCAAACCCACCTATGCTACCCTACCCTTGCCCGGTGTGGAGCCTTTGCTGGTGGACGAACAAGGTCGTGAAATTTTTGGGAACAACGTCTCAGGAAACCTGTGTATTCGCAGGCCTTGGCCCGGGATTTTGCGCACAACTTGGGGCGACCACGAACGATGCAAACAAACGTATTTCAGCACCTATCCCGGACTCTATTTCACCGGCGATGGTGCATTGCGCGATGAAAATGGGTATTATCGGATCACAGGTCGGGTCGACGATGTACTCAACGTCAGCGGGCACCGCATCGGAACAGCCGAAGTGGAAAATGCCATCAACCTATTCCCTAGCGTGGTAGAAAGTGCGATTGTGGGGTATCCGCACGACATCAAAGGACAGGGCATTTACGCGTATGTCATTTATCAGGGCGAGGTGCGTGATCAAGACGTCTTGATTAAGGGCATCAACGAGATGGTCAGCAAGACCATTGGAGCCATTGCCAAGGCCGATAAAATCCAAGTGGTTTCAGGGCTACCGAAAACCCGGTCGGGAAAAATCATGCGCAGGATCCTGCGCAAAATTGCGGAGGGAGAGTTGGCTTCGCTGGGCGATACCACCACGTTACTGGACCCGTTGGTGGTGGATGAAATCATCGCCGGCAGGCTCTAACCTTATTTGTTGCGCAACGCGCGCTTCATGGGGGTCATTTCCACCTGTTCGTTCGCGGGCACGGGTTTGTTCTTGAAGAGTTCAAAACGCGTGGGTTCCGCTGTGCGAGGCCAAGTGTGGTTACTCTCATCGATGTCGGCCGTTTCCTTGAAAGGATCCAAAACGATGCTCGCCACTTCTTTGCGCTTGAGGAAGTTCTTAGTTACTTTTTGCTCATTTTTACGCCAGATGTAGGCATGGATGTATTCTACTTCTGACGTGCCATCGGTGTAGTTCCACCGTAGGATGATGGGCATCACAAATCCACCTTTGTTGGTAAAGGTAATTTCATAGAGATAGGCGTTTTCATAGGCCTTCATTTCTTGTGGCGTAAGCAAAGTATAGTCTTTGTAGAGGTCGCGCACCCTTGCCATTTCTTGCTTGGGTTGAGATTGGTCTGCCAACGCCGCTTTGGCTGCATTTCCAAAAGTATCTTTCGCTGGGTTGTAGTAGTAATAGAAGTCGCGAAGTGAAGTATCTCTGTCCACAGCAAACTGAATTCCGGCTGCCTTGTTGCGCAATTTGCTTACATGTTGAAACTCGGTGGAGGGCATCGCGGCCA
>JBANFU010000100.1:0-19668 GCA_037975865.1 Bacteroidota bacterium | reverse complement strand
CGGTTCTCCCGAAGAGGCATTGAGCGCCAATTACATCGCTCAAGAGTTTGTCAAAGCCAAACTCACACCGCAAACGCAAGTATTCCAAATTGTGCAACTGCGTATGGCCACCAACCAATGTTTGTTGGGCGTGAGCGCCCCAGGCATGGATACCATCGTAAAAAAATTCACCCTGTTCAACGACTATTATCCACTTTCACAAAGCAGCAATTCCGCCACCGTGAAAGCAGCATGGTATGACTGTGGTTATGGGTTGGTGTCAGAAAAATTGCAGCGCGACGACTACGGCACCACCGATATCAAAGGCAAAATCGCCGTGATTCGGTTGGGTTATCCAGGAATGGAAGAAAATCCCCATGCCCCCATTGCCGAAGTAGCCGATATCCCCACAAAGATTGCAGAAGCCACCAAAAGAGGTGCTGCTGGCATCATATTCATCAAGCCATACGACAAATTCACAGCGCCATCGGGCAACCTCAAACGCAATGAGAAAACCCTAGATATCCCTGTATTTTACTGCAATCAAACATGGACATTTCCTCAAGCACCCATAACCATGGTGAGCCAAGTGAAAGTGTTCACCGCAGATGCCCACAACGTTTACGCCTTCAGAAACAACCACAAGAAAAACACCATCGTCATTTGTGCCCACCACGACCATATCGGAATCAATGAATACGAAAACAGTCGGTATACCGGTCCCTCCGAAATTCACAATGGCGCCGACGACAATGCCTCTGGTGTAGCGGCTATGCTAGAAATGGCCAGAACCCTGAAAGGTAAAAAGTATAAAAAGAACAACTACCTGTTCGTGGCATTTAGCGGCGAGGAATTGGGCTTGTTGGGCTCCAAGCATTTCGTGCAAAATCCACCCGCATTGTTAAACCAAAGCACCCAGAAATTGGGCAAAATCAATTACGTCATCAATATCGACATGCTGGGCAGAATCGATACGACCAAAAAAGTCCTCACACTCAATGGGGTGGGTACGTCTCCGGAATTTGAAAAATCAATCTCTCTCATCGTCACCGATACCAACCAACTGAAAATTACCACCACAAAAAGCGGACTGGGTCCCAGTGACCATGCCTCTTTCTACCTGGAAAATATCCCAGTAGTGCATTTTTTCAGTGGTCAACATGAAGATTACCACAAACCATCCGATGATGAAGCCCTTATCAACTACGTGGGCATGTCTAACAGCCTCAACGTGTTAGAGCAACTGATTGTACTCAACAACAAAAAAGGAAAATTGCCTTTCACCAAAACGCAAGATGCACAAATGGGTCGCACAAAATTCAAAATCACCTTGGGTGTGATGCCCGATTATAGCTACAGCGGCAAAGGCATGCGTATCGATGGTGTAAGTGAAGGTAAACCCGCGCAAAAAGCCGGACTACAAAAAGGCGACATCATCCAAAAACTCGGCGATTTCGATGTGAATGGCGTTGAAGACTACATGGTAGGCCTTAGCAAATTGAGCGCCGACAAACCCACTTCCGTTGTGGTACTCCGCGGTACCGAAACCCTAACCATTCCCATTTCTTTCCAATAAGACTCCATGAAGATTACCGAACACATAGCCTCTGCCCAAAGCACCCTGTTTTCATTCGAAATTCTGCCACCACTCAAAGGTGCCAGTATCAAAGAACTCATTGGCAGCATCGACCCATTGATGGAGTTCAATCCCTCCTTCATCGATGTCACCTATCACCGTGAGGACTATGTATTGAAAAAACGAGCCGATGGCTCATACGACCGTATCTCTACCAAAAAAAGACCGGGCACTGTGGCCATTTGCGCCGCGTTGCAAAACCACTATAAAATCGATGCCGTACCACACCTCATTTGCGGCGGATTCACCAAAGAAGACACCGAAAATGCCCTCATTGAATTGAGCTTTTTGGGTATCGACAATATTTTGGCTCTGCGGGGGGATAACCGAAAAGGCGACACCAACTTTGAACCCGAAAAAGGCGGCAATAAAAACGCCCTCGACCTCATTCACCAAATTCAAAACATGAATGCAGGCATTTACCTTGATGAGGAAATCACCAACTCTTCAGAGTCTAACTTTTGTACCGGTGCCGCTTGCTATCCTGAAAAGCACGCCGATGCACCCAACATCGAATCCGATCTCAAATACCTCAAACGCAAGGTAGATGCGGGTGCTGAATTCTTGGTGACGCAGATGTTCTTCGACAATCAACATTACTTTGATTTTGTTGACAGATGCCGGGCCGCTGGTATCACAGTCCCCATCATTCCCGGAATCAAGCCCATCACCACAAGAAAGCAGTTGTTCGTATTGCCGAAAATTTTCCATATGGACATCCCCTTTGCGCTATCCAATGAAATTGACCAGTGCACAGACGACAAACACATTGCCGATATCGGTGTACAATGGGCCATTGAACAATGCAAAGAATTGATGGCAAAAGGTGCGCCTGTTCTACACTTTTACACGATGGGTAAAAGCACTCAAACCAAAAAAATCTGCGAAGCGATCTTTTAATTATGCAGGGAACCGTCACCAAATCCACAGGAAGTTGGTACCATGTACTCACAGACGATGGAAAAGTTTGGTTGGCGAGAACCCGCGGAAAATTGCGTCTCAACGACCTCGATACAAGCAATCCCGTGGCCGTAGGCGACCGCGTTGAAATGCAGGCCGATCCCAATTATCCCGATACCGCCTCCATCTCCAAAGTTGAACCCCGCAACAATTATCTCATTCGGAGGTCGAACAAATTGAGTTCTCGCCGACAGATTTTGGCCACAAACCTCGATGGTGCGGCCCTCATCGCCAGTCTTTTCTCACCAAGAACCTCTCTTGGATTCATCGATCGATTCATTTTAACCTGTGAGGCCTACCATGTGCCCGCCGCCGTTTTCTTCAACAAAATGGATTTACTTGGCGATAATGCTGCGGAATTTCTGTCCGATATCCAACACATTTATCGCAACGCCAATGTAACTGTCTTGATGGGTTCGGCCCGTGACACAGCAACTCTGAAACCCTTTGCTGCTTTATTGGAGGGTAAACGTTGGCTGTTGGCAGGACACAGTGGCGTTGGAAAAAGCACCTTGCTCAACGCCGTTTTTCCTGAGGCCAATGCCCGCGTAGGAAACATCTCCGATCACCATGAAAAAGGAAAACACACCACCACCTTCGCCGAGATGTTCACGCTAACCAATGGGACCCAAATCATCGATACACCCGGCATACGCGATTTTGGCGTTGTAGACTTTGAACCCCAAGAAATAAGTCAGTATTTCCCCGAAATGCGCCCTTATCTCAACCACTGTAAATTCAACGACTGTCAACACACCCACGAACCCGAATGTGCCGTTCTCGATGCATTGAAAAAGGGTGAAATCGCAGAAGAACGATACCACAGCTATTTGGGAATCCTCAACAACGAAGATATCTTTGAATAGTTGCCTATGTCGCTCAGCCCACCCAACTTGCCAAATACATCCCCCCGTTTACTCGGTGGCCTAATTACCATGGCCGTTGTGATGATATCGCTTTGGTTTATGGGGTGTAAGCCAGAATCGTACTACACCGACAACAATTCTCTGGTTTTTAGCAAAGACACCGTCTGGTTTGATACCGTTTTCACCCGTAAACCCGGTTCAACCTACCCCATTTCCGTCACCAAAATCATCTCCATCAAAAACAATGAAAAATTGCCTGTCAAAGCGAATTTCACATTGGCCGGCGGTGCGCAGTCCCAATTCAGGGTATCAGTTGATGGTGAGTCGGGAACGCAACTTCAGAACATTGAAATCGACGCCAAAGATTCCGTGTTCATTTTTGTTCAATGCAAGCTGGAACCCAACAATACCACGTTGCCTGTAATTGTCCTCGACTCCTTAATTGCGGATGTAAATGGTAAAAAGAGAAATACCAAACTCGCAGCCTTTGGCTGGGATGCCAACTATTATCACGACACCATCTTTGACCAAAATATCACGTGGACGGACAACGGCAAACCCTATGTTATTGTGGGCTATTTGGGTCTAACCCAAGGAAGTACCCTGAATATCAATGCCGGTGTCAAAGTATTCGCGAGTGCCCGCAGTAGCATTTATGTAGGGGGTACACTCAACATCAAAGGAACCGCCAGCCAAAGGGTTAGCATTCGGGGCGATAAACCCGTTTGGGAAACCCAATTCTTACCCAACCAATGGGGTGGGATTCATTTTCTCATTGGAAGCACCAACAACACAATCCAGTACGCCGACATCACCAATGCCACCATCGGTGTGCGCGTGGATTCACTGCCGGTCAATGGCAATAACAATTTGGTCCTTTCAAACACCAAGATTCAATATTGCGGACAAGCCTGTTTACTGGGAATCACAGCCCATATTAAAGCCACCAACTGCCTCTTTGCCGATGCCGGATCTTACAGCTTTTTAGGGCTATTGGGCGGAGATTACGCCTTCAATCACTGCACTTTTGCGGAATACTCAGGAATTTCTGCCCGCACCGATGGTCACTTCGCAGCAACAAATACTTTGCGAAACAGCAATGGACAACTGTTAAAACACGAGCCCTTGCGCTGCGTGATGAACAACTCAATTGTATACGGATACAACAAGGAAGAATTGGAATTGGATCAAACCAATCTGTCCCCTTTCGTCTTTGATTTAGAAAACAATTTGATCAAATCTCAGAATCCCAATGGTGTACTCACCAAACCCAATACCCTAAACAAAGATCCCAAATTTGTGGATACGGACAGGGGCAATTATCAACTGGATACCCTATCGGCAGGATATAAAAAAGCTGCGATTTTCGGTTCCCCCGTGGTCGATGACCTACTGGGTGTCACCCGAAAATCGCAGCCCGATTTAGGTTGTTACGAAAAACTCCCTTGATTAATTTTCTGATGCGTTGGCGATGAGAACAGCACACATGGCCAATCCCAAATCTTTCAACATCATGATCATGGCAAGTTGGCCTTTCACCGCATCTCCCAAGCAGGGAACATGCAACATCAACGCAAACAATACCAACATCAGCGCGAGCAGATAACCCGCCAATTTCACTTTTTGATCAAGAATGAAGGAGGCCGCAGCACCCAACAAACCCAACCCGGTTAGATAAACCCAAATTTCACCTGGAATAAATCCCAAGTAAGCAGGAACCATGCCCGCCATGTCCTTGGCACCCAAAAAGTGAAACACCCCAAAAAGGGCCATTGTAGCCGCAAATACCATGCGCGCCACGTTCGAAGGAATGTAATTTTTTATCATAAATGTATAGATTAGCAATCGCAATCTACACAAATTCATCAAATTACCAAATAGTTAAACATTTTTATAAACTGAGTAAGGCAACAAAGAACATAAAAACAAGCAATCCCATTTGGACAAACCCAACGGTGGGTTGATTGACCCCCTGGATGAAATTTATTTTCGGCGCGACTTAAAAAATCGTTTCATCACATCGCCGCACTGTTCTGCCATCACCCCGCCCAAGGTCTCCGATTTACCCAACATGTTTGGATCCAACCGACTGAATCCAAATTTGGGCTCCGACGCACCCCAAACAACCTTACCCAACCTCGCCCATTGGATTGCCCCTGCACACATCAAACAGGGCTCAATGGTTACATAAAGCGTACATTGATCCAAATATTTCCCATTCACCGCATTGGATGCCGCCGTCACCGCCAGCATTTCCGCATGGGCTGTAACATCCTGTAACCGCTCAGTTTGGTTGTATCCCTTGCCAATAATTTTGTTCTCGTATACCACCAAAGCGCCTATGGGTACTTCCTCTTCATCGTAGGCCTGCATCGCCAATTCCAACGCTTTCGCCATGAAGTACTCATCTGTAAAAACTTCCATCCGTTCTCAAATAAATTTCCTTTACAAACCTACATTTTTTGTGGAACTTTGTTATCGTTATCATGCGTGTAGGTATAGTTTGTTATCCCACCTTTGGTGGTAGTGGTGTTTTGGCAACAGAATTGGGAAAAGCGCTGGCAAAAAAAGGCCACGAAGTGCATTTCATCAGTTACAATCAGCCCGCACGTCTCGATTTTTTCTCCGAAAATGTCTTCTACCACGAAGTCAACATCGCCAAGTACCCCCTGTTTGAATATGCTCCGTATGAAACAGCCCTTGCGGGAAAAATGGTAGACATCGTCCAGTCAGCGCACCTCGATGTACTGCATGTTCATTACGCCATTCCCCACGCTTCAGCCGCATTGCTCGCCAAACAAATCCTGGCACAACACGGCATCGAAATACCAGTCGTAACAACCCTTCACGGAACAGACATCACGCTGGTAGGTCGTGAAGTTACCTATGAACACGTAGTAAGCTGGAGCATCAATCAATCAGACGCCGTAACCGCAGTTTCCAACAAACTCAAAGAAGAGACACTACAGCATTTCGATATCAAACGGGAAATCGATGTAATTCCAAACTTCATTGATTTCAACCGCTTCAATAAAAAACCCCGCGAGCACTTCAAACAAATGATCGCTCCCAACGGGGAAAAAATCATCATCCATACCTCAAACTTCCGCAAAGTGAAACGCGTTGAAGACGTCGTGGCCGTTTTCAGCCAAATCATCCGCGAAATTCCCGCAAAATTGTTGCTCATCGGCGATGGTCCAGAGCGTTCTCACATCGAAAAAGTATGCCGTGAACACAACACCTGCGATTGGGTCACCTTTTTGGGTAAGCAAGAAGCCATCGAAGAAATCTTGAGCATCGGTGATTTGTTTATACTGCCCTCTGAATCCGAAAGTTTTGGTTTGGCTGCCCTAGAAGCCATGGCCTGTGAGGTCCCTGTCATCAGCTCCAATGCCGGCGGTATTCCAGAAGTAAACATTCATGGTGTTACCGGTTTTCTCTCCGATGTTGGAGATGTAGATAGCATGGCCCAAAATGCCATTGCCCTGCTCAAAGACCCAGAGATGCTGAAAACTTTCCGAAAAAATGCTTTGACGCAAGCCCACAACTTCGAACTTGAAACCATTCTGCTTCAATACGAAGACATTTACCAACGGGTGGTAACCGCTTAATAATTCTCCTTTAAAAATTTCAGGGCAAGTCCGATTTGATTCTCAACCGTCTTGGGCGAAATATCCATCAGTTCGGCAATCTCTTTGTAACTCAATTCGTGCACCCTACTAAACAAAAACACCTGCTTGCACTTGGTGGGTAACTTATCAATCAAATCATTGATTTTTGCCCCCGATTCCTTGGCCAACATGTGATCCAACGCATTGTGATCCTTACTTGGCACCGGCATCTCCTCACGCATTTCATCAAAAGGCAATCGATTTCTTTTGATCTGATTCAAACTCCGATTCTTCACCGCACGGAATAAATAACTCTTCAGTGTGTCAATCCCCAATAAGTTTTGATGTCGCTCCCAAATGGCAATAAACACGTCATTTACCACCTCTTCCGCATCATCCACGTTCCGCGTAATCGAATACGCAAACTGCATCAAAGCCGGTCTGTACTTTTTATAAATTGCTTCGAAAGATGGCTGTGTGCTCAATGATAATGACTTGCGTTACGGTACAAAGTAACAACAGCCACCGCACATTTCACAAAGATCCAATCAATTGCCTACATCGCTCAAGAATTGGATGTGCATAAGTTCCAATTCCTCCTGGTTGAAATCACCATCAAAATAAGCCACCGCCGCATCGATATCCGCTTGCTCCGTTGTTTTAAAATAGGCCAACACTTCGGCTTGTAAATCTTCCTCTAAAAACTGATCCAAGAAATACCGCAAATTCAACTTGGTTCCGGAATTCACAATCTGCTCCAATTCATGCAACAGCTCATCAAACGTGATGCCTAACTGCTTGGCAATGTCCGGCAGATCCACCTTCTTATCGATGTTTAAAATGATGTTGACCCGCTTGGCAGAACGCTCTGAATTGCCTTTCAATACGATATCCTGAGGTCGTTCAATTTGGTGCTCTTTCACAAACTCTGTGATATAGGCCACAAAAGGCTCCCCAAATTTCTGAGCCTTGTTTTTTCCTACGCCATTGATGTTTCCCAACTCCTCAATATTCATGGGATACTTCGTAGCCATATCCTCCAAACTGGGATCTTGGAAAATGACATACGGTGGAAGCGATAACTCTTTTGCAACTTTCCTGCGCAAATCTTTCAAGTGATTGAACAATTCCTCGTCGCACACACTCTCCGCTTTGAAATTCTCAAAATCCTCGTCACTCACATTTTCAAATTCCACATCCACCGCCATCTCGTGATACGTTGGCGATTGAATATAGGCCTCACCCTCCTCCGACAAACTCATCAATCCATACTTCTCAATGTTCTTGTTGATGTATCCGTGCACCAAAGCCAAACGCATGAGGGACTTCCAAAACAATTTGTCTTTGTCCTTGCCGAAGCCAAAGGTCGACAACAAATCATGACCATAATCCCGAATACTATCGATGCGTTTCCCAACAAAATAATTGACCAAATGATTCATACCAAGCTCGCTCTTCAGACTGGCAATGGCCTTTAACATCGATACCAACTCCTGCGTTACTTCTTGTTTGGGTTTGGGATTAGCACAGTTGTCACACATTTTATTGCAATTCGATTCCTCAAAAGACTCTCCGAAATAATGCAACAACATTTTCCTGCGGCAATGGCTACTCTCCGCAAAAGCGGCCGTCTCCGCTATCAACAAACTACCGATTTCTTGCTCTGCCACCGGCTTGTCCTTCATGAACTTCTCCAACTTCTCGATGTCAGAAGGATTGTAAAACAACAAACAATCGCCCTGCAGACCGTCTCTTCCGCCCCGACCTGTCTCCTGGTAGTATCCCTCCAAACTCTTTGGAACATCATAGTGAATCACAAACCGTACGTCTGGCTTATCGATTCCCATGCCAAACGCAATGGTGGCCACAATTACATTGCAATCCTCCATCAAAAACGCATCCTGATGTTGTCCGCGAACCTTAGAATCCAATCCCGCATGATACGGCAAAGCCTTGATGCCATTCATGTTCAGCATCTCCGCAATTTCTTCCACTTTCTTGCGCGACAAACAATACACGATGCCACTCTTATTCGGTCTCGCCTTAATAAACGATATGATCTCTTTGTGTACGATGTCTTTCCGGCCTTTCGGACGTACCTGGTAATACAAATTGGCCCGGTTGAAAGAACTTTTAAATAGATTGGACGACATCATTCCCAAGTTCTTCTGAACGTCTTGTTGAACCTTGGGTGTAGCCGTGGCCGTCAAAGCCATCACCGGTACATCATCGATGGATTTAACCATTTGCTTGATTCTGCGATATTCAGGTCTAAAATCATGGCCCCATTCAGAAATACAATGGGCCTCGTCCACCGCCACAAATGAAATCTTCACCTGCTTCAACAAATCAATGGTCTCATCTTTTTTCAGGGTTTCAGGAGCCACATACAGCAACTTCGTCTCCCCGCTCAACATATCCTCAACCACCTGGTTCAGCTCCGATTTGGTCAAAGAGCTATTTAAAAAATGCGCCAACGAACTCTTTTGCGCGAAACCACGGATATTGTCTACCTGGTTTTTCATGAGCGCAATCAACGGCGATATCACGATGGCCGTTCCCTCCATCATCACTGCAGGCAACTGATAACACATCGATTTACCTGCCCCGGTGGGCATGATGACAAAACAATCTTCGCCAGCCAATATGCTGTTAACAACGGCCTCCTGATTTCCTTTGAAACCATCAAAACCGAAGAACTCTTTCAACACCTTCTTTGGCTCCATTTTTGGAGCAACCGCCGCAGCTTGCATAAATTAATTTACCTTGGGAATAAATGATTGAGCGTTAAACTGAACCATTGTGTGAAGTTACAAAGAAAATCGCTACCACACACCCAGATTTGTGATTTTTATAACCGCACAGATAATTTTCGGTTAATTTGCAATAAAATCACATGTCTTCCTCCGAAAACACCGCAACACTGATCCAATCCTACGGTCAAGAAGCCATTCGTCGCGAACTTCAATCGCTGCAAAATCTGACCTCCTACATCAATGATCAGTTTGCCAGTGTGGTTGAACTGCTTCTGCAACAAAAAGGACGTGCCATTTTCACCGGCATCGGTAAAAGCGCCATCATCGCCCAGAAAATTGTCGCCACCCTCAACAGCACCGGCCAGCCCGCCCTATTCATGCATGCCGCCGATGCCATCCACGGTGATTTGGGCATGATTCAACCCCACGACGTCATTTTCGCCATTTCCAAAAGCGGCAATACGCCCGAAATTCAATCACTTGCCCCCTTACTCAAACGAAATAACAATCCCTTGGTGGCCATCGTTGGCAACTTACAAAGTCAACTCGCACAGCACGCGGATTTTGTACTCAATACCACCATCGACCAAGAAGCTTGTCCCAACAACCTCGCACCCACAACCAGTACCACTGCTCAATTGCTCATGGGCGATGCCCTAGCCATCGCGCTGATACAAATGCGGGGATTCAACAGTTTGGATTTCTCCAAATACCACCCCGGTGGCGCCTTAGGGAAAAAATTGTATCTCCAATGCGGAAGCATCGCACAGCAAAATGCCAAGCCCGCCGTCGCCCCCAATACGCCATGGAAAGAAGTGATACTCACCATTTCTCAAAATCGTTTGGGAGCCACCGCCGTCATCAATGAAAACAAGCAAATCTTGGGCATTGTAACCGATGGCGACGTGAGAAGAATGCTAGAAAACAACGATTCCTTCCAAAATCTTACCGCAGCGCAGATCATGGGCAAATCACCCATCACTGTGGATGCCAATACCATGGCCACCGAAGTAGCTGCCCTAATGCAAGAGAAGAAAATTACCCAAATCCTTGTAACGCAACAGAGTATTTACTTTGGCGTTGTACATTTGCACGACCTTTACAGAGAAGGTATTTTATGAGCCTAAACAAGAACCATTACGTGTTGATTATGGCAGGCGGAATCGGCAGTCGATTCTGGCCCGTAAGCAAAAAAAGTTTCCCGAAGCAATTCATCGATATCATGGGAACCGGTGAATCGTTGATAAAGCAAACTTACAACCGCTTTTGCCACATGGTTCCCCAGGAAAATATCTATGTTGTAACCAACACAGATTATGTCCCCTTGGTACAATCACACATCCCTGAAATGCAAATCTCCCAGATTTTGCATGAACCCTTGGCGAAAAATACAGCGCCTTGTATTGCCTTGGCGAACCGACATATAACCCAGAAAAATCCAGACGCCGTTTGCTTGGTAGCCCCCAGTGACCACCTCATCAGCAACGAAATGGCCTTCATTGAAACCGCGCAACACGCCATGAACTTTGCAGCGCAGCATGAAGCCCTGGTAACCCTCGGCATTAAACCCACCCGCCCCGATACCGGCTACGGTTACATTCAATTTAATCCAGAATTGGATGGTAGCGGTCTGCATCGCGTGAAAACCTTTACCGAGAAACCCAACGAAGACATCGCCAAAAGTTTCCTCGAAAGCGGCGAATTCCTGTGGAACGCAGGGATCTTCGTTTGGAGCATGAAAGCCATCAACAAAAGCATCGAAAAGCATATTCCCGAAATCCACCAAATTTTTGCCGATGTAGATACCCTCGGTAACCGATACGAGGAACAGCTAGAGCAAGCCTACTCGCTTACCCCCAGCATCAGCATCGATTATGGCGTGTTGGAAAAAGAAAGTGAAGTCTATGTGATGCCTGCGAACTTTGGCTGGAACGACCTAGGTACTTGGAAAAGTCTGTGGGATGTTTCAGAACGCAACGACAAAAACAACGCCATCGTTGGAAAAAATGTGCACGTCTATAATACCACAGAGAGCCTGGTATTCAACAATACCAACAAGCTGATTGTGGTCAACGGAATCGACAACATCGTCATCGTTGAATCGGATGAAGTACTCCTTGTCATGAACAAAGACAAAGAACAAGAATTGAAAACCATCGTGAACGAAATCAAAGATCGTTACAAAGGAAAATTCAACTAGATTTTTTTGCAAAATCCAGCCGATTTGATATATTTGTAGTGTTATCGGTTATTTCGATAACGCCAACTGTTACGCGCTTTTATATACCAACATCCTGGCCGCTCTAATCAGCGGCCTTGATTTTTTAAATGGGTATGCAAAATTCCACCACGCCCCGCACCAAAGCCTTCATCGCACTGCATAGTGCCGTGTTCCTGTGGGGGTTTACCGCCATCCTCGGCAAACTCATTTCCTACGGATCACTGTCGCTCGTTTGGCATCGTATGTCGATCACGGCAGCCATATACCTGCTCATTCCCAGTGTTTGGAAACAACTCAAATCTCTGCCCCCTAAAACCTTCGCCACCTTTGGCGCCATCGGTTTGATTGTCTGTGCCCATTGGATTACCTTTTACGGCTCCATCAAACTGGGAAACTCCGTATCCATCACCCTGGCCTGCTTGGGGTCCGCCTCCTTCTTCGCCGCCATCATAGAACCCCTGGTGCTGCGAAAGCCCTTTTCCTACCGCGATATTCTCATGGGACTCATCGTCATGCTTGGAATCGGCTTTATCTACTTTTCCTTGCCCCCACAGCCCACCGCCAACAACCAAATCTCCTATGGCTGGGCCATCATTACAGGCATATTGAGCGCCGCCCTGGCAGCCACCTTTACCACATTCAATAAAAAGCACATTCACACAGCCCCTACATTGGCCATTTCAACCATTGAAATGATCGCCGGGGCGTTGGTACTGAGCCTCATCATTCTCCTTTTCCCAACGGGAGAATATCAACCCTTGCCTACAGTGAATTTCGCTGAATTGAGGTTGGATACCCTGCAGAGTGGTCCCTGGGATTTCCTATGGATCGGTTTATTGGCCGTATTGTGCACCAATTTGACATTTTACCTGGGTACCTACGCGCTGAAACAACTATCGGCATTCACCGCCAATCTTACTGTGAACCTAGAACCCATCTACGGCATTGTTTTGGGCGCCCTCATTTTCAATGAGAACAAAGACCTAAACCTTTGGTTCTACCTTGGGGCAAGTATCATCTTGGGTGCGATTTTCACCCAAGCCATACTCTCATCACGAGAAAAACATTAATACGCTTTCGCAAAAACAACGCGTCCCTGACTGGGTTTGCCCGTGAGGATACAAACGCCCGTCTCCGGATTTTGATCCATTGGGATGCAACGAATGGTGGCTTTGGTCAATTCTTTGATCTTCTCCTCTGTTTCTCCGCTACCGTCCCAATGCGCCAAAGCAAATCCTTCTTTCTCATTGATGGCCGATAAAAATTCATCCCAAGTATTCACCACGTGTGTCTTTTCTGCGCGATACTGGGCAGCCCTGTTGAACAGATTGGCTTGAATCTCATCCATCAAGGTGAGAATGCGCGCCTGCAAATCGTCCATAGAAACCACAAATTTCTCCTTTGTATCGCGGCGTGCCACTTCCACACTTTGTGATTCCAAATCACGCATGCCCACGGCCAATCGCACGGGGACACCCTTCAACTCCCACTCGGCGAATTTGAACCCGGGTTTGTACGTATCTCGGTCGTCGAACTTCACCGTTAAACCGGCCTGCTTCAATTGGGCTGTCAAAGGCTTCATGGCTTCTTTGATCTTTTCCAAATCCTCTTCGCTGCGGTATACGGGGACAATCACTACATGAATGGGCGCCAACTTCGGAGGCAATACCAAACCCTCATCATCGCTGTGTGCCATAATCAAAGCACCCATCAACCGGGTTGAAACACCCCAACTGGTTGCCCAAACATGCTCCAATTTGCCTTCCTTGCTTTGGAATTTCACATCAAAGGCTTTGGCAAAATTCTGACCCAAGAAATGACTCGTGCCCATCTGCAGCGCTTTTCCATCCTGCATCATTCCTTCAATACAATAGGTATCGTCGGCACCCGCAAAACGCTCGTTTTCAGTTTTTACACCCTTGATTACAGGCACGGCCATGAAGCTCTCTGCAAATTCCGCGTAAACATCCAACATTTTTTTGGTTTCCACCAAGGCCTCTTCTTTGCTGGCATGCGCAGTATGTCCCTCCTGCCACAGGAATTCTGCCGTTCTCAAGAACAAACGGGTACGCATTTCCCAACGCACCACGTTGGCCCACTGGTTGATCAAAATGGGCAAATCACGGTAACTCTGAATCCAATTCTTGTAGGTGTTCCAAATGATGGCTTCGGAGGTGGGACGGACAACCAACTCCTCTTCCAATTTGGAGTCTGGGTCGGCCATCAACTGTCCGGGTTTATCGGGATTGGCTTTCAAGCGGTAATGCGTAACTACGGCGCATTCTTTGGCAAATCCTTCGGCATTTTTTTCTTCCTTTTCGAATAGGCTTTTGGGGACAAACAGCGGGAAGTAGGCGTTAACGTGGCCTGTCTCTTTGAACATGTCATCGAGTTGTCGCTGCATTTTTTCCCAGATGGCATAACCATAGGGTTTGATCACCATACAACCTTTCACGGCACTGTGTTCGGCGAGGTCGGCATTTTTCACCAAATTGTTATACCACTCACTGTAATTGTCGCTGCGTTTTACTTTTTCGAAAGCCATAGATATTGATTACAAAGTTAATTTGTTTTGGGATGGGGGATTGGGAAAATTTTAAACGAAAATCCCCCCGGCGGCTGCGCCGCCGGGGGGACCCCAAATTTCACCCTGCAGAACAATGAACATCCTGCAGTATTTGTATCTTGTTTAGCTACATCCCAAACTGTTTCCACAGTTCAAGCACTTGTAACATGTACCGCTGCGTACTGTGATATGACCACAAACGTTACAAGCTGGCGCATCGCTCTGAATCTCACGCATGTGATCCTGCATGTCCTTCTTGCTCGCCAAAGGCTCCGTGGCCGATACCGCAGGAGTCGCTGCAACCGCTGGCGTAGGCTCTGGATTGAATACCGGACGGAATTCGCTCACCACAGGGGCCTCAACCGACTCCGGCGCACGCAAATCACTGGGTTTTACCTGTACCAAATCCTCTCTGCGCAAATATTCAAAGCCCAACAAACGGAAAATATAGTCAACAATCGATGTGGCATTCTTCACATTTGGATGTCCCTCAACCATACCGCTTGGCTCAAAACGTGTGAACGCAAACTTGTCAACGAACTCCTCCAATGGCACACCATACTGCAATCCTACCGATACCGCAATCGAGAAACAGTTCATCAAACTGCGGAAGCTCGCGCCCTCTTTGTGCATATCAATGAAGATTTCTCCCAATGTTCCGTCATCGTATTCTCCCGTGCGGACGAAAATCGTTTGACCACCCACGCGACCTTTTTGTGTGAATCCGTTTCTGCGGTTTGGCAGACGCTTTTTCTCAACGATGTTCGACAGCTGACGCTTGAATTTCGTATCAGGGCTTTCGCTCAAAATGCGCTTCGCCGCTTCCAAAACCATTTCAGGTGTCAACTCACCCACACTCGCCATTTTGGGCGCAGCAGCACTGTCAGTTTTCGCGGAAGCCGCTTCTTCTTTGCTGTCTTCTGCTGTTTCAGATTTGTTGCTCAAAGGCTGGCTCAATTTGCAACCATCACGGTACAAAGCATTCGCCTTCAATCCCAAAGTCCAACTCAAATGGTAGCACTCTTTGATCTCTTCAACCGTTGCCTCATTTGGCAAGTTGATGGTCTTACTGATAGCACCAGAAATGAAAGGCTGAGCCGCCGCCATCATGCGAATATGAGCATTGGCATGGATGTAACGAACGCCCTTGTTTCCGCACTTGTTTGCACAGTCAAACACCGCATAGTGCTCTTCCTTCAAGTGTGGCGCACCCTCAATGGTCATGGTACCCGCAACGAAATCGTTACACTCTGCAATCTGCTCTTTGGTGAAGCCCAACGCTTGCAACATGTTGAAACGTGGGTTGTTGTATTGAGCAGGTTCGAAGCCCAAACGCTTCATTGTATCTTCTCCCAATGAATATTGGTTGAATACGAAACCAATTTCAAAAGCCATAGGCGCTTCTGATTCCAACTTCGCCAAATCAGCCTCGTTGAAGCCCAAAGCTGTCAAACTATCATGGTTGATGTGCGGCGCACCCTTGAACGTTTGATGTCCTTTTGCGTAGTTCACGATGTCTTGAGTCTGCTGAACATCGTAACCCAAGTGCTTCAAAGCCACAGGCACAGTTTGGTTCACAATTTTGAAGTATCCACCACCACTCAACTTTTTGTACTTCACCAAAGCAAAGTCAGGCTCAATACCCGTGGTATCGCAATCCATCAACAAACCGATGGTTCCTGTAGGCGCAATTACGGTAGATTGTGCATTGCGGAAACCGTATTTCTCACCCCACTGAACGGCTTTGTCCCATGCGTTGCAGGCCGACTTCAACAAATAATCAGGGCAGTGCTTCTCGTCCAAACATACGGGCTTGATACCCAAACCTTCGAAAGCCAACGGTGTGTTGTAGGCCGCGTATCTGTGGTTGCGAATAACGCGCAACATGTGCTTCTTGTTCTTTTCGTACATGCGGAAAGGCCCTTTAACTGCGGCCATCTCCGCAGATGTTGCATACGCTGTACCCGTCAAAATCGCAGTAACCGCACCGCAAATGGCTGTAGCCTCTGCGCTATCGTAAGGAATACCTGCACTCATCAACACAGAACCCAAGTTGGCATAACCCAAGCCCAAAGTGCGGTAATCGTAACTCAATTGCGCCACCTCTTTCGATGGGAACTGTGCCATCAAAACAGAAATTTCCAATACAGTCGTCCACAAACGAGCACTGTACTCGAACTTCTCCATGTCAAATGTTTTGGTACCCTCATCAAAGAACTTACGCAGGTTCAATGATGCCAAATTACAAGCGGTGTTGTCCAAGAACATGTACTCTGAGCAAGGGTTAGAAGCGTTGATTCTTCCGCCTTCTGGACAAGTATGCCACTCGTTGATGGTATCGTCGTATTGAACGCCAGGATCAGCACAAGCCCAAGCCGCATCACCAATGGCATCCCATACCTCTTGGGCAGGCTTCGTGTTCATCACCTCGCCAGTAGAACGGGCAATAAACTCCCAATCTTCGCCCTTTTCCAATTTGTGGAAGAACTTGTTGGGAATACGTACAGAGTTGTTGCTGTTCTGTCCACTTACCGTGTTATAGGCCTCACCTTCGTAATCGTTTGAGTAACCGGCAGCGATCAAAGCAGCCACCTTGCGCTCCTCTGTGCTCTTCCATTGGATGAACTCCATGGCATCTGGGTGATCCAAATCCAAGCAGACCATTTTGGCTGCGCGACGTGTAGTTCCACCACTCTTGATTGCACCCGCAGAACGGTCACCAATGCGCAAGAAACTCATCAAACCTGAACTGGTTCCACCACCACTCAACTTTTCACCCGCACCGCGGATTTTGCTGAAGTTGGTTCCAACCCCTGAACCGTATTTGAAAATACGCGCCTCGCGAACCCACAAATCCATGATACCACCCTCGTTTACCAAATCGTCGTCCACCGACAAAATAAAACAAGCGTGAGGCTGAGGACGCTCGTAAGCGGAGGTGCTCTTCATCAATTTTTCAGTATCGGGATCTACGTAGTAGTGTCCCTGTGGCTTGCCAGTGATGGCATAGCTATTGTGTAAACCCGTGTTAAACCATTGTGGTGAATTGGGAGCCGATTCCTGATTCAACAATGAATACACCAATTCGTCGTAAAAAACTTGAGCATCTGCAGCCGATTCAAAATACCCATATTTTTCACCCCATGTCTTCCAACAGTCCGCCAAACGATGGGCCACCTGCTTTACAGAAGTTTCACTGCCCAAACTGCCATCAGCCTGAGGAACGCCCGCCTTGCGGAAATACTTCTGAGCCAAAATGTCTGTAGCCACCTGACTCCAGCCTTCAGGAACTTCAACGTTCTTCATTTCAAACACGACGCTTCCATCGGGTTTCTTGATCACAGATGTACGATAATCGTACTTGAACTGATCGTAAGGAGATACACCATCGGCGGTGTTCATGCGGGAGAAATTCAATCCCTTTGTGTTTACTGTCTGCTGGCTCATGGCTATTCTATTGGGTTTGGTAGTTTTTTGCAATAAAAAAGTATTATGTGGATAGCAAAACTATCTTCCAATTACCATCTCATCCAATCATGTTTTCCACATAATTCGCCAAAACCCCCGAAAAATTGGGGTTTACCATGTTGAAAAAACGCAAGCCCAACAACAGCAAGGGTTTACGCGTATTTGATTGATTACAAGTGGTTTACAATTTCAATTTTTTTAGACATCCACCCACCCAAATAAAATGTGTTCACCAAAAGCACCAACCTGCCCTCATCCTTGTAAAATGATGTTACTTTGTAATGAAAAACCCCCAATTTCAAGGCCCCACAAACCATGATCCTCTATCCCTTCAAAACCCAGTTTCTAAAAACCAACCTCACAAGGCACCAAGTTTCAGCCCAATTGATCCAAGAAACCTTTCTCTCGGACGCCGATTATAAAAAATCCAACGAACAAACCATCTCCTTCTTTGGTGAAGTTTCAGACCAAGATTTTACCCTTGAAACCATCACCCAAGACAAACCCTTGGTCAATTTTTGCACGGGAGAAATTCGCGGCTCCGAAAATGAAATCTACATTCTCCTACAACTCGGTGCGTGGCAACACCGACGGATATTCCTATTGTTCGCGCTGCTCATCCTAGCCTGCCTTACCTTCCTTACCAACCACCTCGTCCTGTACAAAGCCCTCTACCCCCAAACACTGGCGGCCTGGATCCTGTTGGGAACCTTCATCGCCCTGCTCACCACCCTGATCACCAAAGCCAAGAAATTTCATCAACATACCCAACCCACCATCGATCATTTTTGCACGCTGTGGCAAGCGCAAGCCATCAGCAAAGACGAAGTTCCCCTGATTTTCCAATAGAAACAAAAAAAAACAGAGCCACGAGCGGATCGATACACCATCCGCATGACCCCAACAAAGGGAATAGGATTAGGGCTTGGCAATCAACGCCAGCAAATCAGCCTCCCAGCTTACTTGCGGGGTTTCCACAATGCTCCCTACATACTGCGATTCTACAGCAAAATCCACATCGGGATTGCCTGTGGACCCTACCAACCTTTTCCAAGTGGTCGCTACACAAACCTCAGGAACCCGACCGATAACCACCGACTTCTGTCCGAAAAACACATCCCCCGCCAACGCGCCATCAATCAGTTTTTTATCGCGGTTGACCCTCCTGTAATCCAAACGAATCAGCACCCCCGCATACTCCAACTCCTCCCGGTTGCGCACCACGTTACCCTCGGTGCTAGACATCAACACGTCCAATACCTTGCACAACCGCGGCAAACCCATTCTGGTATCAGAACACCAATTGCCTCCAATCATCAACAAATCAATGCGTGAAGGTCTACCAGCTGCCGCCTCCTGTTTGGCGCGCAATACAGAATCCAACGACTTGATAACAGAAATACTGGGCTCGTAACTCATATATTCACCCTCCATTTCCTGCAAAAACAATGCAGCATCCGCCCTTAACGCGCTATCACCGTCTTGGTTAAAACCCTGCAAATGAGCCAACGCTACCTCGCTTTTCAAATAATGCAACGCGGGATGCAATCGCCACAACTCACTGTTTACATTGTCCACAATATCTATGGCCACACCCCCGCCCTG
>JBANFU010000274.1:0-10619 GCA_037975865.1 Bacteroidota bacterium | reverse complement strand
CCGACCAATGATTACACTTCAACCGACCAGTGATTACACATCGACATTGAGTCACTTAATTTTAACAGTCAAAGAATCATCATCATGGAAAAACCACTCCGCCGGAATTTCAAAAAAAGATGCAAAAATTCTAGCTGTTCTCATGCTAATGGGTTTACGTCTGTTCAGAATGTCACTTACATAGCCTCTACTGCCAACTTCCTCCACCAAATCGCGATTTCTGACACCCCGTTGTTGCATTCTCAGTCGAATTTCCTTGACAACATCGCCTGATTCAGAAACCCAATAATTTCTGTCATAATGATTGATCAATATCTGAAGTAGTTGTACAACATCCTCCATTGACAGTTGAATTTTTAAGGGTTCATACTCCACCACTGTTCGCATGCGTTGATGGCAAAACAACTCTGATTTAAAATACAGTAACCATCGATTTGCGATTTCCCATTCATCCATTGTAGTCAATGGTTTCAATTGAAATGTTTGAATAAATTCGGCTCCTACCATCATGCAAACCTCGCAAACAGAGGATTGCAAAAACCGCAAACAATGATTTAACAATGGTAAAAAATGCAAACTCTCAGCATTTTCAACTTCAAATCTCCAATGTCTGCCGTACCAAAGTTAATTACCCTATGGGACCGAACTGATCAGTCACGATAACCGAATACACTCCGCCTTATCATTCGCATGTTGCTCCCGATTAGATTTAGATTCAAAGTCATTCATCGTTTTCTGTCGAGAACCCACAAGATAGTATAGCAATCCAAACTCGGGATCCATTGATAATATCAAAATAGTGAAACAGCAAATCGCCGACGAAAAAGAGAGAGATTATGGGCCTTGCAATCTTCCCAAGCTTGATTCGTCCATAAAATCTGCGTCCAGCCTTTATCTTTGCTGACATGTTGTCGGCAGAACTCCTGATCCAAGCCTACCTGTCTGGCTCTTTTCCAATGGCCGACCCCGAAGACAACAATCAAATTTATTGGCACACCCCAAAAAAGAGGGGACTAATACCACTCGATGAGCGGTTTAAAGTACCAAAAAATTTGGCCCGATCTTACCGAAAAGGAATATTCCAAACCAGCATCAACAGAAACTTCCACGAAGTCATTTCCCAATGTGCCGCACTTAGACCAGGAGATACTTGGATTTCAAATGAAATCATCGAAGCCTATTGCGAACTCCATCGACTCGGACTAGCACATAGTTTTGAGGTTTGGCAAAATGATGTACTCGTAGGGGGACTCTACGGTGTCGCACTCGGAAAAATATTCTGCGGTGAATCCATGTTTCATACAGTCACCGATGCAAGTAAAATTGCACTTGTCTTCCTAGTTGAATTTCTTCGAGAACAACAATTTGAACTACTCGATACCCAATATCTCAATCCCCACCTGCTGCAATTTGGAGCCTATGAAGTTACCCAAGAGTTCTACTTACAGCAGTTCAACGAAATTCTGAACCGAAGTATTCGTTCATCATTTTAACGGCCTTCGCCTTTACATCCTTTCCCCCCTCACCCAACGCCCTCAATCTGCATCACTTCGTCGATTGCCATCTTTACAGAGTAGAGCGAAATTCGGTCCACACAACGATCCGCTGGACGAACACACTGTTTTTGGTTACAGGGATTACAGTCCAAAATTTCATGCAAAACACGACTCCGCCTGCTCAGCGGATAGAAAACAAACGGCACACCCGGACCATAAATCGCCACCAACGGTACGCCTGCGATATCAGCCAACTGCAAAGGACCACTTTCATTTCCAACATACAGCTTTGAGGAGGCAATGAATGCATAAAACGACAACAGTGAGGATCCCTTGGGGGCTACCCACTTTCGACCCACCGCACCCATGGCAAATGCCTCATCTAACTGACCTTCCTCATCCGCTGTTCCCACCCACACGGGCATCAAATTTTTATCTTTTAGTAACCACTGAGATACGGAAACATATCTTTCCAACGACCAACGTCTTAATGCACTTCGCGCACCAGTATGAAGTATCGCATATCCCTGAGGGCGGGCTGTTTCAATGTCAGCGAAATCCATCACCCTCGACATCCAATTTTTTGCCTCCGCGAGATGTTCATGTGTAGTATACAATTTACGATGGGCTAGCCACTGAGATACCTCCTTGGATGGCGCTTTACCCCGAGAATCCCGACTTAATCCCAACAATGGTTCTATAATCCTGGCATTGGTAACCACTTCATGAGGCTGTGCGCCGCGTTGCAAAAATCGAATCCATCCACGATCAACCCTAAATTTTGGCCTAGTCCCCAAGGACAAACTCTTCCTCAGCGTATACCAAGTTCCCCGCAATTCTATCACAACATCATACCGACTTTTCCATTCCGATGGATCCGTAAAAATATGGGTTATCGCAGGATCTGACTCAATCAAAGTAGATACAAAAGGCTTACACAATACATGAATTTCAGCCTCCGGGTGAGCCTGCTTTAATAAGCCAAACACATGAACCGAAGCAGCCATATCCCCTATCTCATCCCACTTCACCACCAAAATGGATTTGACAGGAGCCCGCAAACCGCTTGGACCCAAGGCATTTACCCAGCGTGATACCAGAATATTAAAAAAGTATAACCACTTCTCTCCCATCGTTACAATTCAACGCAAGGATATAAAACAGGCCGCGAAGGAACGGCATCTGTACGCAAATTGGGCACTTGTAGATTCAGTACGTATCTACCGTCTCCTAGCGATTCTGGCACAAAAATCAACTCCGTGATGGTCGCTCCATAACGCGCATGCGAAGCCGTTAACCCTTGAACACAACCACCAACGAACCGCTGTGGCACACCCCACCACTCATGATGTGCACTCAACTTGCCCTCATCCTCCTCCGGATCTACACTGGGAAAATCAGTCAACAAATGCATCACCCCAGAATCACGCAAATGGGCCAATGCCTCCGGCTCAAAATACGGAGCGTTATTTCCACTCCATACCTGTTGTTTTTTGCTTATTCCATTCGGTCGAGACCGAATAACCAATGCCTCAGTACCCAATAAAGACCATGATTTAACATCAGCCAATCGAATGTATCCTGTATCCCCAATATCCACCGACACCAATTGGGCATCAAACCAACTTGCCTTCAAAACATCCGTCAAACAAATGCGGTCTACCGTAATGTGTCCTACACATTCTGTATGTGTACCATTACCATGAGCACACAACGTCAGTATCTCACAATTGGCCGAGCCACCTTCTCTCACAGAACCAACAAAACCACCCACACGAATGGGTGCAAATTGCGCCGCCTCAATGTAAAATGCCGATGGATTGTCGCCCTCAGGGCCCATAGACACCGAAATATCAACCCCCTGATCGAGATTCACCCGCCATTGTTTACCCCAATGCTCAAAATTTGCCTGCACAGAACAAAGTTGATGCTTTTAGGTCAAATCCCCAAATCACAGTACCTTCGCAGACCATGAGCAAACCCAAACTCATCAAATTCGCCGAATACGACGCTTTTACCAACACGTTCGACCTCCAAGACGCCGAAAAGACCAAAGGCCAATGGAGCGCCATCTTTGGAAATAACAATCCCATCGTCATTGAACTCGCCTGCGGAAAAGGAGATTATACCATTGGCCTCGCGAGAACCAATCCCCATATCAATTATGTGGGCGTTGATATAAAAAGTAATCGCATGTGGACCGGCGCAAAAACAGCCCTCACCGAAGGATTACAAAATGTTCGCTTTCTCCGTACACACATTGATAATATCACATCGTACTTTGCCCCAGGTGAAGTTGCTGAAATATGGATCACTTTTGCCGACCCCCAGCCCCACAAAGAGCGCAAACGATTAAGCAGCTACAAATTTTTAAACCTTTATAGACAAATTGCACCGCCAACTGCGCTGGTGAATGTTAAAACCGATTCCGATCTGTTTTTCGAAAGCACCATGGAACAAATTCAACGTGATTCCCTGTCGGTTTTACAACAAATCCCCAATGTTTATGCGCTTGACCCCGTCCCTGACGTATTGCAAATCCAAACCTATTATGAGAAAATGTGGCTAGCCATGGGTAGAACGATCAAGTTTTGTCAGTTTATTCTCGGCGATTGCATTTCCCAACCATCACCCACTCCTCGGGTGGAACTTCAATAAAGTATCCGCCAAATAGTTTCGATCTAGGTGCGTGTAAATCTCGGTGGTCGTTATACTCTCGTGACCCAACATCTCTTGCACCGCCCGTAAATCAGCTCCCGCCTCTACCAAATGGGTGGCGAAACTATGTCGGAACGTATGCGGCGAAATGTTCTTCTTCACGCCGGTTTTCAATGCCAAGCCTTTGATTAACAAAAACACCGACTGTCGACTCAACGCGCCACCCCGTTTGCTCAGAAAGACCACGTCTCGCTGGCTACTCTGAATATTCACATGAACCCGTACCTCGTTGACGTAGAGCTTGATGTGCTTGAGCGCACGACTGCCAACGGGCACCAAACGCTCTTTATTTCCTTTTCCAATCACCTGCAGAAATCCTTCTTCTGGATGGATTTGTGTTAGTTTGAGCCCCACCAGTTCACTCACGCGCAATCCACAGCTATACAAAGTCTCCAACATCGCCACGTTCCGTTCTCCCTCTCCCGTACTCCGATCTACGGCGGCAATCATAGCATCGATTTCCTCCACACTCAACACCACCGGCAATTTTCTTCCCGTTTTGGGCGGCTCTAAAAAATCAGCAGGACTTTCCAGCAAACTGTCTTCCATCACCAAGAATTTATAAAAGGCCCGCACACCACTAATGATACGCGCTTGCGATGTTGCCTGAAATCCTTGATCCGAGACCCACAACGGAAATTGTTGAATGCTTTTTTGATTGATTTTCAATGGATCATGATATCCCAACGATTCCATCCACAATTGATACTTCTCCAAATCAGCAAGATATGCCTCTACACTGTTGACAGACAGCGAACGCTCCAGTTGCAAGTACTGTTTAAAGCGCTGTTTGGCGGCTGTCCAAACGGAAAAATCAGTTGTCATGAGGTCAAAGTATCGCGCCACAGAGTTCCTATAAAGTTCCTCCCCGCGCTGGCAAGTTAGGAAATCTTCCGTCCTATTTCAATGAAACGCGATTCACCTGAACCACTTCCTTGGTATTGGCATCCACAATCCAAACCACCACATCGCAATTGGCCGCATTCCATTTGGCTTTCGGGGTAACGTAAAAGTGCTTCTCCCTCACATAACCAGCAGATACAGCATTGGTGTTCACATCGGAGCCCAAGGTTGATCCCACTACACCCCGCAAGGCATGCTCATGCTCATAATCCTCCACCACGCCGCCTGGAGCATCTTGGTCGGACTGCTTACTTTTCACCGCACTCTCCGTAATGGCCATTACCCACTTGTAACTGCCAGAAATGGCGGTATTCGCAACGGCCTTCACTTCTACCCGTGCCTTGCCCTCACTGGCCTTCCATACGCTTTTGATATCTAAATTAAAGGGCGATGATTTCGCCAATTGCGCCGTCACCGCAGCACTCCAATCACTCGTATTCAACAACTTGCTGCCGTTGTAAGCTACTTGATCCACGGCACCCAAGGGGAGAGACGTAATTCCACCCAACGCTGTTGCAATTTGATCGGCCTCCACTGTACTCATGGTATCAAATCCCGCCCAAGGATAAGTTAAACTCATGGGCGTTTTGGGGTATAAGGCCACAACTTCTAGGCGACCTGCATTGCTGGCGGCGAGATTTTTCGCTAAAGCGGCAGCTTTCGGACAGTTATTACACCGAACGCCGGTTACATCAAACAAAAGGACTTTCTTCGGTGCGGCCGAAGGCACAGAACCCACATAGAATGTATCCAACAGGGGTTTTTCCTCTTCTGTCATGATCACAGGAGGCAATTCTTCGTCACATGAAACGATGGCACCCATTGTCAATAGGAAAGCACCCATTCCAACCAACCATACTTTTGAATCCTTCAATCGCATTCCACGAAATTAACCAAAATTGTTTGGCGATAATCACCCTTGAATTGAATCCTTTGGCAATTTTCGCAAATACGCAATCAAACCAACTATCCTTAACTTTGTTTTACTATCGTGAGAATCATAAAATTTGCATCCATCGCCGCCGCCATCGGCTCGTTAATTACAGCCTGCGTTTTTGGTAAAACGAAAACCATCGACCCAACGCAAGTGGGAACTGCCTCCAAAAGCATTTACGATATCCCATTGAAATCGTTGGATGGCACAACCTCGCTCAGCTTGGCCGCCTATAAGGGCAAAAAGATTTTGATTGTGAATACCGCTTCCAAATGTGGTTACACCCCCCAATATGCCGAACTACAACAACTGCAAGAGAAATTTGCAGACAAACTGGTGATCATCGGATGTCCTTGTAACCAATTCATGGAACAAGAACCCGGCGGCGCAGAGGAAATTGCCTCTTTCTGCCAGAAAAACTATGGCGTCACCTTCCCCATCAGCGAAAAGTTGGATGTCAAAGGCAGCGGCCAACATCCACTATACCGTTGGTTGTGCAACAAATCCGAAAATGGCGCCCTCGATGCTACCGTGGGATGGAATTTTAACAAATTCCTGATCAACGAACAAGGACAACTGGTGGCCTACTTCCCCTCCGGTGTGAAGCCCATGGGTCCAGAAATTACCGAAGCCATTTCTAAGTAATCCTGGTCCGAGGCATTTTACTCTCCGTCGTCAAGAAACGTGCGAAAATTTCCACGGTCGATTTTATTGGTTGTAGGCGAATACGATTCCACGAAGGATTTTGGAAAACGATGTTTGGCCTTGGGATTCCACTTAAACTCGTAGGCATGAATCCCACCATCATACTCTTCTAAATAATCAATTTCTTGCTGGGAGGTCGTTCTCCAAAAATAGGATCTTCCATGCGCACCCAAGTATGCATTGCGTTTCTTCCTCTCAGATACCAAAAAATTCTCCCATAAACCACCAACGTCATTGCGATTTGCTAGCGCATGATAGTTGCCAATTACCGCATTACGCATGCCATTGTCGTAAAAGTAATATTTGCGATTTGTCTTGATTTCGTTGCGCAGGTTTCGACTGAAACTGTACAATGGGAAAATCACATAACTTTTAATGAGCAAATCGATGTAGCGACTCACTGTCTCGTTGTCAGAACCCACCAACTGCGCAATTTCATTGTGTGAGACCTCGTTACCAATTTGATAAGCCAATGCCTGTAAGATTTTCTCCAATAACTCCGGGCGCTTGATAGAATTGGCCATCACAAACAAATCCTTGTAAAGATAACTCTCACTCAACTGCCCCAATATCATTCTTTCTTCACCCATGCGATTAATTACCTCCGGATAAAACCCGAAAACCAACCGCGTCTCCAACTGCTGCTCCGCAGCCAAGAAACCCACATGGCTTTCGAACTCCTTCCATGAAATTGGAAAGAGTTGATATTCCCACTTGCGACCTGTCAATGGTTCGTGAGTTTGATTGCGTAATTCAAATGCTGAAGAACCACTCACAATCAACTGACACGATTTTATCTCATCCGTAATCAACTTTAATGTCAAGCCAATATTCATAATTCGTTGGGCTTCATCAATAAACAAGTAGCGATGCGTCCCAATCAGTTGCTTCAATGTAACTGTATTCGCTCCCTCCAATAGGTTTCGAACTGTAGGATCGTCTCCATTGAGAAACAAACTATCCTCGTTCTTTAAAAGTCCGCTCAACAATGTGGTTTTACCCACCTGTCGAGGTCCTAAAACGATAAGTGCTTTACCCTCTCCTAGGTGCGACTTTAATGTTCCACTAAGAATTCTTTGAATCATATCGATGTCCTCAATTCAAAAATATGCATTTTTGCGATACTAACCGCAAAATATATTAATTTCTTGCGGTCACAACCGCTAATATTAAAAAAATAAGCAAACCCAGACTTGCAAATCGTACCAATATGCATTCCCCTTTGGGCATAGGTAAAAAGAAATAATCGCCGCCATTCCATTGGGTTTCATCCCTTCTGTGTTATTTTCGCGCAGCAATAAAACTATGAGTATACTGGTTAACAAAGATTCCCGCGTAATCGTTCAAGGTTTCACCGGAAACGAAGGCACTTTTCACGCACAGCAAATGATCGAGTACGGAACCAACGTAGTGGGTGGCGTAACGCCTGGAAAAGGTGGAAGCACTCACCTCGATCGCCCTGTATTTAACAGCGTACAAGACGCCGTTCGCGAAGCACAAGCGAACGTGAGTATCATCTTTGTACCACCCGCATTTGCGGCAGACGCCATCATGGAATCAGCCGAAGCCGGCATTGGTGTTATCGTTTGTATCACAGAAGGCATCCCCACCAAAGACATGGTAAAGGTGCGCGAATACATCAAAGGATTTAATTGCACATTGATCGGACCTAACTGCCCAGGTATCATTACCCCTGGCGAAGCGAAAATCGGTATCATGCCCGGTTTCATCTTCAAAAAAGGAACCATTGGGGTTGTATCAAAATCAGGAACCCTCACCTACGAAGCGGTAGACCAGTTGACCAAATTGGGATTGGGACAAAGCACGGCCATTGGTATCGGCGGGGATCCAATCATTGGAACTACCACCAAAGAAGCGGTGGAACTGTTCATGAACGACCCTGAAACCGAAGGCATTGTAATGATCGGTGAAATCGGTGGTGGCATGGAAGCCGAAGCCGCCCGCTGGATCAAAGAACATGGTACAAAACCCGTGGTTGGCTTCATCGCAGGTCAGACCGCTCCTGCAGGTCGACGTATGGGTCACGCTGGTGCGATCGTAGGTGGAAAAGACGATACAGCTGCTGCAAAAATGGCCATCATGGCTGAGTGTGGCATCCATGTAGTTGCTTCTCCCGCAGAAATCGGACAAAAAATGGCGGAAGTGTTGGGCAGAATGCCCGCATAATTGCCTGTTAAGGCCTGCGCTTCTTGGTCAAATCTACCAATGTCACATCCGGGTGACCGGCCACATTCCACTCAAAAAAGGCATCAGCCAACGCCGTATTGGGCGTCATCGATGTTACTTCGATGGCTACCTCGGTGCCGTTCTTGTAGTGCTGAATGACGCGCTGAATCTTGTTGGTTAACTTGTCAATCTCCAATTTTACATAACTGTAATTCGCCGGGTTCTTGGGCACCAACTGAATGACATCATAGTTTTTGCCATTGCGCACAATCGGACCTTCATACTTACTGCGAAACCCTTTGTTGTAAATGGTGAATATCTCATTGGGCGTAATGCTGTTGTCGCGCAACTTGAAATTCTCCTTGGTCACTTCCGCATCATCCTTGCTGTAGGTCCACGTAAACAGTGAATTACAATAAATCTCTTGTGAAGCATAATCCAAACAAAACTTCTTGCCCTTCAACCATACATTGCCCTTCTCCACCGATGCACGTCCGCTCACCGGCGTGGTCGTTAACGTAAACGAAGCCTTAATGGTACTATACGATTGATACACCGCGGCCACTTTTTTCAAGATCGCCTCGGCTTTGGGATCATTTTGTTGTTGGGCTTGCAATCCACACACCAACATCCAACCAAAAACCATCATCATCGCTCGGCGCAAACCTTGGTACACCGCTGGAGCTATGCTCCCCTTTTTATTGCTGTTACTCATTCAAATAAATTCTATCGCAAATTACTCAAAAATTGCTCCAAACTGTGCTCATCGGTAATCAAAACTTGTCGGGCCTTACTGCCGTTGTTCCCTCCAACAATACCCGCATCCTCTAACTGGTCCATCAATCGACCTGCGCGGTTATATCCAATCTTCAACTTGCGCTGAATCATGCTTGTACTGCCCACTTGATTCAACACCACAACCCGCGCCGCATCCTCAAACATCGGATCCCAATCTCCCGAGTCTAGGCCATCGCCCGCCAATACACCACCCTCCTCTTTCACCTCCGGCAACACATAGGCCGTAGGGAACGCCCGCTGCTCACCAATGAAGTCTACGATTCGCTCCACTTCCGGGGTATCCACGAAAGGACACTGCAAACGAATGACCTCGTTGCCACCGCTATACAACATATCACCCCTACCAATCAATTGGTCCGCCCCATTGCTATCCAAAATGGTCCGCGAATCGATCTTTGAACTCACCCTAAATGCGATACGCGCCGGGAAGTTCGCTTTGATCATCCCCGTAATTACGTTCACACTGGGTCGCTGCGTCGCCAAAATCAAATGAATACCGATGGCCCTTGCCAACTGGGCCAAACGCGCGATGGGCGTTTCAATTTCCTTACCGGCCGTCATCATCAAATCCGCCACCTCGTCAATCACGACCACGATGTAGGGCAAGAATCGATGTCCATCATTCGGATTCAGCTTCCGCGCCAAGAACTTGTTATTGTACTCAATGATGTTTCGCACCAGCGCATCTTGGAGCAATTTGTAGCGATTGTCCATCTCCACACACAAACTATTCAACGTATTGATAACCTTGTGATTATCAGTAATAATCGCCTCGCCATCACCCGGCAACTTCGCCAAGAAATGTCGCTCTATCTTGTTGAACAACGTGAGTTCCACTTTCTTGGGATCCACCAAAACAAACTTCACATAGGCTGGGT
>JBANFU010000270.1:0-9555 GCA_037975865.1 Bacteroidota bacterium | reverse complement strand
AAAAGTACACAGATTCCCTGAAATGCGGGATTCGGTCGTATTTTCGCTTCTTTACCAACAATCAATGAGCGGTTCAAAACAGCGAAATGTAGATTTGTTTGGTGCCACCAGCATTGTGGTTGCCAACATGATAGGGACTGGCGTATTCACCAGTTTGGGTTATCAATTGTTCGACATTCAATCCGGCTTCGGGATTGTGATGATATGGTTGGTGGGCGGTTTGCTCGCTTTGTGTGGGGCTTTTTGCTACGCGGAGTTGGCCACACGATTGCCGGAAGATGGCGGCGAATACTATTTCCTGTCCAAAATATACCATCCGGCCTTGGGTTTCATGGCCGGTTTTGTGAGCTCTACTGTGGGATTTGCGGCGCCCATCGCTGGTGCTTCGATCGCATTGGGGGCCTATGTTCACGGCGTTTGGCCTGGCGTCAATGAGATGGCCCTGGCTGTTTGCATTATCACGCTCATCAGCGCCATTCATTGGTGGAACGCCCGTTTGGGGATTGATTTTCAAAAAGGCTCTACCGTGCTCAAAGTATCCATGATTTTACTTTTCATTGGGGCTGGTTTTGCCCTGGGTACAGAGCCTGTAAACTTCTTGCCATCGGCCCAAGGTTGGAAAGAGATTTTTGGCGATGCCACACAGGGTTTGGTGGCACCCGCTTTTGCCACAAGTCTCATTTGGGTGAGTTTCGCCTACAGCGGTTGGAATGCCAGCACCTACATCGCGGGGTCTATCGAGAATCCCAACCGCAATTTATCGCGCAGCATTCTGCTCGGCACCCTTACCGTGACAGGCCTCTATGTATTGCTCAATATGGTCTTGATGAAATCTACCGCGGTGCACAATTTGGTGGGTGTGAAAGAAGTGGGTTTGGTGGCCGCAGAAGCGTTGCTGGGGTCCAACATTGGCAAACTCATGGGAGGCATCATCAGCTTGCTACTCGTCTCTACGATCAGTTCGATGGTCTTTACCGGTCCGCGTGTGTTGGCCAAAATGTTTGAAACGATTCCCAGCATGCAGGGTCTTTCCAAGCGGGAAGCCGATGGAAATCCACGCCGGGCCATTGTGGTTCAGCTGCTGGTTTCATTGGTGTTGTTGTTTGTGATGGATTTTCCGCAACTCATTTATTACATAGCATTTACCCTGAGTTTGTTCACCATGCTCACGGTTTTGGGGATGATGATTTTGCGGTTCCGCGAGGGTAGACCTGAAGGCTACCGGGCTTGGGGTTATCCAATCACCCCCATTTTGTTCTTGATTACCACGGGTGCTGTGGCGATGTTTTTCGTGAAAGACAAGCCCAATGAGAGTTTGTACGGATTGTCCACGGCGGCCGTAGGTTTCTTGTTTTACTTTTTAAGCAAACGCAAATGAAGCGATTATCAGTGATTCAATTTTTCTGTTCGATCGTGGTTTGTTGCCTCGGTGTTGCCTCAGTATCGGCCCAAGATGATCCCTCGTCCTCGCCGAAGGTGAGCGAAGAATACAGTGCCTTTTTAAAGTTGTTGCGCAGCAAGGACACAGCCGCACAGCGGGTGTTTTTGGCGCAATGGGCGGGTATCGGACAGCAGGACCCTGAATTTTACGTGTGCTATGCCAATTACTACACCAATCTGGCCAAAAAAGAGGTCATCAACATGACCACCGTGCCGCCTGCGGCGGGTGAAGAGTCGTTTACCATCAATGATTCTGTTGGCAACGTGGTGGGGTACTTGCGGAGTACAACCGTCATGGATGCCCAACTCTCGGCGCAGAGTTTGGTGTGGTTGAACAAAGGCATCGCGCGTTTCCCCCAACGGTTGGATTTGTTGTTTGGCAAGGTGTACTTGTTCGGCAAACTATTTCAGTACGATTCCTTTGGAATCACCCTACTGTCGGCCATTGAGAAGTCGGTCGACAACCAATTTGCATGGCAATGGAGCAAAGGGGTTGCGCTGCAAGACGGAAAGCAATTTTTGTTTTCTACGTGCCAAGATTACATCGCTCAGTTGTTTAATGCCGAGGATTCATCGGCGTTGCTGTGGATTGAGCCGATTTCATTGGCCTTGTTGGAGATCGACCCGAAAAATGTGCCTTGTACCTCAAACTTGGCTGTATCGAACATGATGTTACAGCGATGGGATGAGGCGTTGGTGCATCTGGGGAAGGCCCATGCGTTGGATCCAAAAGACGACATCGTATTGGCAAACATGGGTTATTGCAACCTACAATTGCGCAACAAAGCCCAAGCCAAGAAATACTACAGCTTGCTGAAAAAGAGCGAGGAGCCCCAATATCAGGCCTTGGCCAAGGAGATGCTGCAGGTGGTGAAGCAGTTGAAATAGAAACGGGTTTAGCCTTTTTGTTTCGGCAACATAAAGGTACTCAAGGCGCCTAAAATCAGGGCAATGCCGGCCAACACCATGGTGTTGATTACTGCGTCGCCCAGGAAAGTTTTATAGGCCCAATTGATGCCGCCCAAGGCCGCTACAATTTGCGGGATTACGATAAACATGTTGAAGATACCCATGGATACACCCATCTTTTCGGGTTTCACCGAGCTGGACAGGATGGCGTAAGGCATCGACAAAATACTACCCCAAGAGACACCGATGAGGGCGAATGCCAAATTCAAGATGCCATCGTTGGCTTCGTTGGCGGTTGTCATCAAAAGGAACCCTAGGCCTCCGGCAAGGAGTGACAGCATGTGGATGAGTCTGCGGTTGATGCCGTTGCGGGCCGTGACCAAGGTAAGCAACAGGGCAAAGGCCATGGAACTCAGTCCGTACATCCCCATGGAGCTAGAGACAATGTTGGCAGCTTGGTTGAAGAGTTGGTTTTTGGTATCAAAATCCACGTCGCCATGCTTGGGCATCGCCGCGTGATACACGTGCTCTGTAAGGGCGGGTGTGGCAAAGGACCACATCGTGAAGAACGCGAACCAGCTGAAGAATTGCACCACGCCCAATTTCCACATCACCGAGGGCATGGATTTGAAGTTTTGTGCGATTTCAACGAGTCCGTTGAACAGGCCGCTGCTCTCTGCGTTTTGTTTGCGGAAAGCGTCTAGATCCGCGGGGGGCTCTTCGGTGGTGGTGAACACCGACCACAAAATTGAACCCATGAACACGATGGCGCCAATGGCAAAGGACCAAATGACGGAGTCGGGAACGTGTCCTTCTGCCGCTTCGTTCGATACGCCCAAATAGTTCATGAACCAGGGCAGATTCGAGGCGACCCATGTGCCCACGCCAATGATGAGGGTTTGTACCACAAAACCGTAGGAACGCTGTGAATCGGGGAGTTTGTCGGCCACCAACGCACGGAACGGTTCCATGGAAATGTTGATGGAAGCGTCCATGATCCAAAGGAAACCGGCGGCCATCCACAGTGTACTGGAATAGGGTGCGAAAAACAGTGCCAATGAGCTAAGTACTGCGCCGAGCAGGAAGTAGGGTCTTCTCCGACCGAATTTGGGGTGCCAGGTGCGGTCGCTGAGGTAGCCGATGATGGGCTGCACTATCAGTCCAGTGAGGGGCGCCGCGATCCATAGCATGGGGATGGAGTCTTCGGAAGCACCCAGGGTTTGGAAGATGCGCGACATGTTACCGCCTTGCAAGGCGAAGCCAAATTGGATACCCAAAAAGCCGAAGCTCATGTTCCATATCTGCCAGAAGGAGAGTTTTTTCGTGCTCATGAAAAGGTTTTTATATTGTGATATTGCAATATTAAATTAATCGACGATGACAGTATATCCCCATCCATCCAGGGGCATACCTTGTCCGATATGTTTGATTGTTACGGGTGATTGTACGTAGGTTTTTTCGTTCCCGGTGAGTAAGCGATCGCCCACGGCTTGAATCCACTGTTGTTTGTTGCTCAGGTTGACGATGACAGTAACGGTTTGTCCTTCACTGGTTCTTTTGAAGGCGTATATGTTGTCGTCGCCCCCGGTAACTTTGAGCACCTCTTCTTTGCCTCCCCACATCCCATTTCTTAAGGCGGGGTGTGTATGTTTCAGGTGGTTCATGGTGCGATACCAAGCGTAACGAGAGGTGTCGGCCCATGAAGTAATGGGATCTTTTTCGAAGAACAGCAATCGCTTGGTGTTATTGGCCTCTTCCCCGTTATAAATCATGGGCAAGCTATTTTGCAGGGTGTAGTTGAGCAAGCTGAAAACCTCCCAGTGGTCGCCATATTTTTCTTCCACGGTACCATTCCAAGAGTTCTCATCGTGGTTGGTGAGGAAGCTCATCATCATGGATTTCTCCGGGAATAGGGCGCGGGCTTCGGTGAATTTATTCACGAACTCGCGGCCGGTGATTTTGCCTTTGGCACAGTCTGCTGACGCGGCGTGTAAGGTCCAACCGTAATAGGCATTGAATGCTTTCTCCATGTACCCGGGTGGGTTGGGATCTACGTCTTTGTTGTTCTCCATTTCGGCGAGCATGAACAGCGATTTACGGGACTCTAACGCCTTGCGGGCCTCTTCCCAGAAACTGCGTGGCACCAAGAAAGCCACATCGCAACGAAATCCGTCGATACCGCATTCGTCCACCCAAAATTTCATCTCTTGGATCATCGCCTTGCGGAGTTCAGGATTCTTGAAATTAAGCTGGGCCACATCGGTCCAATCCCATGGCGTCACAATTTTGCCAGTGCTGTCGTGTACATACCAATCGGGGTGCTCGGTAACCCAAGGATGATCCCAAGCGGTGTGGTTGCCCACCCAGTCGAGGATGACTTTCATGCCTTCGTTGTGCGCCGCTGTTACCACCTCTTTGAAATCGCTAAGCGTACCAAACTCAGGGTTGATATCGTGGTAATTTTTGATGCTGTAATAACTGCCCAGCCCTCCTTTTCGGTTCAACTGTCCGATGGGATACACAGGCATAAACCACAGGATATCGGCGCCCAAGGCTTTGATGCGGGGAATTTCTGGCTTGAACGATTGGAAGGTTCCTCCATTGTTGAACTGTCGCACGTTCACCTCATAGATCACGTCGTTCAAACACCAAGAAAGATCTTCGTAATCCATGCTAACAGGAGCTATTTCTTGTTCCCATGCAACTTGTTGATTTGGTTCTTCGGGCCTTGGCTCATCCCTTGGATCCACAACGGAATTGTAATCGAGGGTCCCTTTTTTATGGAACAATCCGCAGGAACTGCTGAGGGTGGCAATCGCCAAGGCGATGGTAATTAGGCCAAGGGCCGAGAACCTTTTTGTATTGGTGTCAATCATACACTTAGTGATAAAAACGCAAGATACCATTAAAATTCTCGGATTTCAAAATGGCGGTACCGATGTTATTGTAGAACTTTGCGACATGGAATTGTCGGTATTATTGAATTCGGTGGAAAAAGCCATTCATGATTTGGGGGTTGACCCCGCCCAAGCACGCGGTGAAGAGCAGGGACAGTGGTTGTTGATGCGCAACGAAACTCCCATCTATTTGGACGCTTGGACAGCCGAGCAAAAATCGCCCTGGAACTACTTCATCTTCGAAGAAGACGCCACCACATTTCAACTGACCATCCCCTTTTGCTACGCGCCTACTTTGCAACGTGAAGCCTTTTTGGAAGAATTACTCACCGTCAATCTTAACCTGTTGTACGGCAAATTCACCTACAACGCCAAAGACAACGTAGTGGCCCTGATTTTCCGTGTTCCTGGGAAGAGTTTTCAGCCAGCCGACCTCACACACATCATCGATGGGTTGATGTACTACAGCGAAATGGCCTACCACGTGCTCAAGGATGAGTTCACCCTCAAGCGCGTGCTTGTAGAGGAGAATTAAAATTCGAATGTTTACCGTCCGCCGCGTTGCTGCTGGGCATACATCCGCTGCAAATCGAGAATGCTCTGTTTGGCGGCATAGAAATCTTTGTCCTCTTTCAAGGCCGCTTCCAGTGCATTGGCCGAAGCCATGACATCGCCAGCACCCCGCAACATCAAAGCCTGCAAGTAGATGAAGGCCGCTTTCGCATTGACGGTTTCTGCTACGCCGGCAGCGATGTGCTCCATGCGCACTTTTTTGTCCGATACTTTGGGGTCGGCCAGCGCCAAGGTTACCATTGAATCACAACCCATTACGTTGCCGCGGGCCATTTCTACAAAGCACATATCCCACCAGTAAGTTTGGTCTTTGGTTTCATCGTACAAATTGCGCAGCATCACCATCGAAGCGGTGTCTTTGCCTTGCTCCAACAACAATTTGGCTTTGATTTCACGCAAAAAAGTACTTTTGGCGTTTTGCTTCAATCCCGCCTCGGCATAATACAAAGGGGTTTTGGGATTTCTCACTTGTTCGCCCGAACCACCCAAATGGAAATAATGGATGTAAGCCAAACTGTCGTAAGCCCAGTTTTGTATGCTAGAATCTTGGTTTAACCACAGCACCAACGCATTGCCGGCCGCGCGATAATCACCGGCCGCCACAGCCATTTTATAGGATTTCTCCAAGGAGTCGGTCTTTTGGGTACAGGCCGATATTCCAGCCATCAGCGCTACAAGCGATAGAAATTTCAAAGCTTTCATTCCTAACAAAGGTAATTGGAATTTTTCAATCGAAAAGGAGGGGGTTTTTGTAACTTTGCCCTACCTATGTTTGAGAACCTACAGAACCGGTTAGAAAAAGCCTTCAAATCGCTGAAAGGACAAGGTCGTATCAACGAAGTCAACGTGGCGGAAACCGTGAAAGAAATCCGTCGTGCATTGATCGCGGCCGACGTGAATTTCAAGGTAGCCAAAGACTTCACCGACACCATTCTGGAAAAGGCGAAAGGACAAGATGTGATCAAGTCCATATCGCCCGGACAGTTGCTCACCAAGATCGTCAACGATGAGTTGGTGGTGTTGCTGGGTGGACAGAAGAGCGATTTGCAGTTGAGTGCAAGTCCCACCGTGATTTTGATTGCCGGGCTTCAGGGTTCGGGAAAAACTACGTTTACGGGTAAATTGGGAAAATACCTCAAGGGCTTGGGCCGCAATCCGCTGTTTGTGGCGAGTGACGTTTACCGTCCGGCTGCCCGACAGCAATTGAAAGTTTTGGGAGAGCAGGTGGGCGTGGAGGTATACAGCGAGGACGGCAACAACAATCCCGTTGCCATTGCTGAAAATGCCATCGCCTACGCCAAAAAGAACAACCACAATGTGGTGGTGGTGGATACCGCAGGTCGTATTGCCATCGACGAGCAAATGATGCAAGAGATTGCTCAATTGAAGCGCTCGGTGAAGCCCCATGAAATTTTGTTTGTGGTGGATTCAATGACCGGTCAAGACGCAGTGAATACAGCCAAAGCATTCAACGATGTGTTGGACTTTACAGGGGTTGTACTGACCAAGTTAGACGGTGACACCCGCGGTGGTGCGGCATTGAGCATCAAAACGGTTGTGAATAAGCCCATCAAATTTGTGAGCATGGGCGAAAAGATGGAGGCGTTGGATGTGTTCTATCCCGATCGTATGGCGGGCCGTATTTTGGGGATGGGGGATGTGGTTTCTTTGGTGGAGCGCGCGCAGATGGCGTTCGACGAAGAAGAGGCGGAACGGTTGTCGAAGAAGATCGCTAAGAACAAGTTTGATTTTGAAGATTTCTTGGCCCAATTGCAGCAAATCAAAAAGATGGGTAACATCAAGGATTTGTTGGGCATGTTGCCGGGTGTAGGCAGTCAGATTAAGGATATGGACATCGACGACAATGCTTTCAAGGGTATTGAATCGATGATTCAAAGTATGACACCCCAGGAGCGCGCCAAACCCGAGATACTGAACGCCAGCCGCAAACAACGCATTGTGCGAGGCAGCGGTCGCAACATTCAGGAATTGAACAAGTTGCTCAACCAGTTTGAGCAAATGCGCAAAATGATGAAAATGGTAAACAACTCGGGGGGAAGAATGCCGAAAATGCCCAATTTCCCTGGGATGAGACGATAAAATCGCATGAAAAACATTGCAGATATCCGAAAGGAGTATACCAAAGGCGCCCTAGAGCCCCAAAACATGGGCAACAACCCCTTGGTAGAATTCAAAGCCTGGTTTCAGCAAGCCTTGGATGCCGAAGTGTTGGAAGCCAATGCCATGGTGTTGGGCACGGTCAATGCATCCAACCGACCTTCATCGAGGGTGGTGTTGTTGAAAGAAATCACCGACGACGGAATCGTGTTTTTCACCAATTACGCCAGCAGAAAAGGACAAGATATTGAAGCCAACCCATTCGTATCGGCCGTGTTTTTTTGGGCTGAATTGGAACGACAGGTGCGGGTTGAAGGGGCGGTGAGAAAGATCAGCGAGGCCGATAGCGATGCGTATTTTTACAGCAGGCCCCGGATTTCACAATCGGGGGCGGTGGTGTCAAATCAGAGCCAGGTCATTCCAGGTAGGGAAGGATTGGATGCCCAAATGGCTGCTTTGCTGGCCGATGAAAGCATCAAAATAGAACGCCCCAAGCATTGGGGCGGCTATGAAATCGTGGTCGACCGTGTCGAATTTTGGCAAGGAAGACCCGGTCGTGTTCACGACCGGGCTTGCTATGAAAAGGTTGACGGCGCCTGGGTAAAATCCCGGTTATCGCCTTAACAACCGTAATTACTCGGCAGCCGCGTCGCGGAAACCATCCATCAAATCGGTAGAGATACCCGTGAAGCTGAAACCACCATCGTGGAACAAGTTCTGCATCGTTACCATGCGGGTATAATCTGAGAACAGGCTCACGCAGTATTCTGCACACGCATCAGCACTGGCATTGCCCAATGGACTCATTTTGTCGGCATAGTTGTAGAACGCATCAAATCCACCCACACCGGAACCGGCCGTGGTCTTGGTTGGACTTTGGCTGATGGTGTTCACACGAACGTGCTTTTTCTTACCGTAGTGGTATCCAAATGAACGGGCGAAGCTTTCCAACAAGGATTTCGCATCGGCCATTTCACCATAATCTGGGAAGGTACGCTGCGCCGCAATGTAGCTCAATGCCAAAATGCTACCCCATTCGTTCATGGCGTCTTTTTTAATCAAGGTTTGCATCAAACGGTGGAACGACATCGCACTGATATCGAGGGTTTGGTGCATATAATCGTAGTTGGAATCGGTGTAAGGATTCTTTTTGCGAACGTTCAAGCTCATGCCCACGCTGTGCAATACGAAATCGAGCGGACCGCCCAAGGCCTCCATGGCACCAGAAACGAGGTTTTCCAGGTCTTCCATTTTGGTTACATCGGCAAAAATGAGGGGCGCGTTCAATGCCTTCGCCAGCTCTTCTGTTTGTCCGATTTTGGCCGCTACGGGCGCATTCGTCAGGACGATTTGGGCGCCTTCGGCGTGACATAGTTCAGCAACTTTCCAAGCGATTGAATTGCTGTTCAACGCACCGAAAATGATGCCTTTTTTTCCTTTTAACAAGTTGTTTGACATAGTATTTGGGTGCCACAAAATTAGGCCATTTATCGCAAATCAATGGAAACTGCCCATAATTTCCTTCGGGGGTCATGGATATCACATATTTTGGGGTAAGAGTAGCGTTTGAATTTGGTAATTTCCAAGGGATTGATTTATTTCCCTTTACGATGAGATT
>JBANFU010000269.1:0-5474 GCA_037975865.1 Bacteroidota bacterium | reverse complement strand
TACACGATTGAAATCGCCGCTTTTAACGGCAAGGTGTTAGGTGATGTTTTCGTAGGAGGCCTATTCAAAATCAAACAACTTAGTTACGACCAAATTACGCTTGAATCCAGCAACAAACTTTTTCACGATTACCCCGAATCGCGCGAATCATCCCATTTCACAACCACTACTTTTTGTCGGCTTGAAAGAGAAAAATGAGATGCCCACAGAGGCATTCAAAACGAACAATCGAACAGACACCCCCTAATCGAAGCGCAAGGCTTCGATCGGATCCAATTTCGCCGCCTTCTGTGCTGGGTACAAACCGGCTAATAACCCCACAACCACACAAACCACCAAAGCCAACACCATCCATTCCCAAGGTGCGACAAAACCCGCACCCAAGGCCGCTCCCACCAGATTGCCGATAATCAGGCCCAAAATAATGCCGCCCAAGCCTCCGATCTGACAGATAACCACCGCTTCAACCAAAAACTGATTTTTCACCTGTCGGGCCGTGGCTCCCAACGCCTTTCGCAAACCGATTTCTCGGGTGCGCTCGGTTACTGATACCAGCATAATATTCATCAAACTCACGGCCGCGCCCAACAGGGTGATAATCGCAATGACCGTACCCACACCCGATACCATTTTAATATTCTCCAACGCCTCTTTGGCCATGGCGCTGCTCTGCTGCAAAACAAAATTATCCTCATCCTCCGGCTTCAATCGCTTGATTCTTCGCATCATGCTGTAGGCCTCGCTCATACTGGCCTCAAGATCCACTACTTTATCCACCGCCACCGTGATCACACAGTTGTCGCTGGCCATTTTCATATCGCGCCGAGCCCGGGTCACAGGCAAAAAAATCACCCGATCGCCTCCGCTCATGCCCATACTGGACCCTTTGGCTTGCAATTGTCCTACCACGCGATAAGGCTTCCCATTCACAGAAATCACCTGATTGATGGCACGATCCTTTCGCTGCGATTCCGGAAAGAGTTTGTCTGCGATTTCTTGACCAATCACCACAACAGGCACCGCATGATTGACTTCATTGTCGGTAAAAGCCCTGCCGGCGTCGAGATCATAATTGGCCGTTTTGAGATAATCAGCATCCACACCCAACACCCGAACATTGGGGTTGGTTTCGGCCGACCGAAAGGAGGCCTTCGCTGTAAAATCAGCATTGACTTGCAAGGAAACCATCGCTCCCTTGGCTTCCATTCGCTTTTGAAATTCCCAAGCCTGATCAAACGTAACAGGTTCGCTGTCGCTCACCTCGCCAAAACGACGTACACCCGAAGCATCTCGTATGGTGTAACTCTGAGACCCCATCTTACTGAAAGTCTTTGTCACCGCGATTTGCATCGCACTGATGCTCGTCAATATCCCCACCAAGGCCGCAATTCCAATGGCGATAATGCTCGATGTAATGACAGCACGGGTGGCGTGGGCCTTAACAGAACCCAATCCTTGCTTAATATTTTCAGCGAATAACGACACGCCTTAGGCCGAGAACGACTGTCCGCAGCCGCAGGTAGAAGTTGCGTTGGGATTGTTAAATGAAAATCCACGGTTGGCCAGTCCATTCTCCCAATCCACCTGCATGCCAAGCACATACATGACATGGGCTTTGTTCATGACCATTTTAATGCCCTCCACCTCGTATTCATTATCGCCGGCTTCCTTTTTATCGAAAGCCAACAAGTAACTCATACCTGAACATCCACCGCCTTTAACGCCGATGCGCAAATACGAATCTTCAGACAGCTCCAAATTGGCTTGCAAGCGATGCAATTCTTCCAAGGCAGAAGTGGTAAAGGTAACGGGCGCGGTTTCTACAGAAGGTGTTGCGGTTTCCATAAGTACAAAAATACATCCCCACGGTGAAAGTAGGTATACTTCTCGATAAACGCTTTGTATCTTTGTTGAATGGAATTTTTCGCTGTACAAACGCCCCTGGCCATCTTTCCTGCGGGCTCAGACACCATCTTTATTCTCTGTTTGATTGTATTGCCCGCGTTGTTGGTATTCTTCACCGCACAATACATGATGAAGCAGCACATCGCCAATGGCGTACAATTGGTGAAAACCGAAATCTTAAAAACCAATCTCAATACGTTTACACCCCTCAAATTACAGGCGTATGAGCGCATTGCGTTGTTTTTGGAGCGCACGAGTATTCCGGCCCTGATCCAGAGCTATGCTCAAGCCGGACAGTCGGCCCCCGGCTTCGCCGCGGCCGCCACCCATGCCATCAAAGAAGAATATAGCTACAATGTATCCCAGCAGATCTATGTAAGCACCCAAATGTGGACCTTGGTAAAAGCCATCAAAGAACAACACATCCAATTGTTCCAAACCATCACAGCCAGCCTGCCCGCAGAAGCAACCGCCGCAGACCTGAGCCAAAAACTCATCGAATTCCTCCAATCCATGGAAATTCAACCCCAAGATCGCGGACTGGAATTCATGAAAAACGAAATTGCATTAACGCTCGGACAGTAAACCCGAATCCACACAACCCATTACCAAACCCCTCAGATGTCGATCGATAAGAAAAACAACAGCGGATTGCCCATTGATTTGGTCTATGGACCCAAAAGCAACAGCCACAACCCCGAACAACCCGGCCAATTTCCCTACACGCGCGGAGTAAAAGCCGATATGTACCGGGGGCGCTTGTGGACGATGCGACAATATGCGGGATTCTCCACCGCCGAGGCCTCCAATGAGCGATACCACTACTTATTAAACCAAGGTACCACCGGACTGTCCGTGGCCTTCGACCTACCCACACAAATTGGCTATGATTCAGACCACGCCATGAGCGAAGGGGAAGTTGGAAAAGTAGGGGTTGCAATTGACTCTCTGGCCGACATGGAAATTCTGTTCAAAGGCATCCAACTGCAGGATGTCACCACCAGCATGACCATCAATGCCACCGCCTCTACCTTGCTTGCGATGTATGTGGCTTTGGCCAAAAAACAAGGAGCCGATTTGAGCAAAATTGGGGGAACCATTCAAAACGACATACTAAAAGAATACGCGGCACGAGGCACCTATATCTATCCCGTACGACCTAGCATGCGCCTAATCACCGATATCTTCGAGTGGTGCAGCAACGAATTGCCCCGTTGGAATACCATCTCTATTAGTGGCTACCATATCCGTGAAGCAGGCTCTACCGCCGTGCAAGAATTGGCCTTCACGCTGGCCAATGGAAAAGCCTATGTAGAAGCCGCCAAGAAAAAAGGATTGGACGTAAACGTGTTTGGCAAACGCCTCAGCTTTTTCTTCAATGCCCACAACGATTTCTTTGAAGAAGCCGCCAAATTCCGAGCCGCCAGAAGAATCTGGGCGAAAATCATGAAAGACATGGGCGCCACCAACCCCGATGCCATGATGTTGCGCTTTCATACCCAAACCGGAGGCTCTACCCTCACGGCCCAACAACCCGAAAACAACATCGCCCGGGTTACCATCCAAGCCCTAAGCGCAGTTCTCGGCGGTACACAAAGTCTTCATACCAACGGTTACGACGAAGCCCTCAACCTACCTACCGAAAAAGCAGCGCGCATTGCCTTGCGAACCCAGCAAATCATCGCCCACGAAAGTGGAGCAACCAATACCGTTGACCCACTGGCCGGCTCCTATTACGTAGAACACCTCACAGATACCCTGGAAGCCGAAGCCATGAAGTTAATCCAACACATCGATGAGATGGGAGGATCCGTATCCGCAGTGGAATCAGGTTGGATGCAAGAACAAATTGCCCGAAGCAGTTATGAAGCCCAAAAAGCCATCGAAAATGGAGAGCAAATTGTTGTGGGAGTAAACGCCTTCACCACCAACGAAACAGAAGCCATGCCATCGTTCAAAATCAACGACAGTATACGCCAACAACAAAGTGAGAAAATTGCCCAAATTCGAAGCCAAAGAAACGCTGAAAAATTTGAGTCGAGTATTAAAAATTTATCCGAGGCCGCTGCAGGAGATAGCAATTTAATGCCACACATATTAGAGAGTGTAGAATCCTATGCTACCCTAGGTGAAATTGCTGATATACTGAGAAATAGATTCGGAGAATACCAAGGATAAGGGCCAATAATAACGAACATGCCCATCAACTGAAATGGAAGTCTTCCATACCAACTTGTTCCATAGTAAAAAAAATTAAAAAACAAGCGAAAAAAATTAGCACTTTGCGAATTTTGTCTTTTTCTTAGCACTTCGGTTGATGAGAAATGCAGCCTCTCATAATCAACCACTTACAAGTAAATACCAACAAAGGATTAACAAATTAGAGCAGAAACACCGATGACAGACAAAAAGGCACACGAAATTTCTTGGCAAGAATGCCTTACCATTATCCGTGACAATGTCACACCCCAGAGTTTTAAAACTTGGTTTGAGCCCATCAAAGCGGTCAAATTGGCCAACAAAGTGCTCACCATCCAAGTTCCAAGTCAGTTCTTCTACGAATGGTTGGAAGAGCACTACGTACAATTGCTGCACAAAACCTTAAAGAAAGTAATCGGTCCAACCGCCAAATTGGAATACAACATTATCGTGGAAACCTCTGCTCCCGGCCACGATACTACCCCCTACACCATCAACCTGCCTACTGGCAGCAACTCAACCAAATCGGTACAGAATGAATTGGGAATGCCCATCAACATGGACACCCCAATCAAAAACCCATTCATCATCCCCGGTTTGAAGAGAATGAATATCGACAGCCAATTGAATCCACGCTACACCTTCGACAATTTCGTGGAAGGCGATTGCAACAAATTGGCGCGTAACGCAGGATTGGCCATCGCGCAGAAGCCCGGTGGTACTGCTTTCAACCCTCTCATGGTGTTTGGTGGCTGCGGATTGGGTAAAACCCACCTCGCTCACGCCATCGGCAATTTGATCAAACAAACCCACAAACAAAAAGTGGTCGTGTTTGTGAGTGCAGAAAAATTCATCAACCAATTCATCGATTCTGCCAAACAAGGCAACAACAACCAATTCATCAACTTCTACCAATACCTCGATGTATTGATCGTGGATGATGTTCAGTTTTTCGCCAAAAAAGAACGCACCCAAGAAATATTCTTCCAAATCTTCAACCACCTGCACCAAAACGGCAAGCAAATCATCCTTACCTGTGACCGTGCCCCTAAGGATTTGAAGAACATGGATGAGCGTTTGCTTTCTCGCTTCAAATGGGGCTTGAGTGCAGACCTAAATACCCCCGATTTCGATACACGCGTGTCCATCCTCGAAAACAAAATGTATCAGGATGGCATTACCCTCAACCGCGATGTGGTTGAATACTTGGCCCACAACATCGACACCAATGTGCGCGAACTCGAAGGCGCCCTGATTTCTCTGTTGGCCCAAGCCAGTTTGACACGCAAACAGCTCGACCTCAACTTGGCCAAGCAAATCGTGAAGAATTTCGTGAAGAATTCAACCCGCGAAATCAGCATTGAATACAT
>JBANFU010000226.1:0-7417 GCA_037975865.1 Bacteroidota bacterium | reverse complement strand
GCAAAAAGGGTCTTAGAGATGGAACGCAACAAAATATTGGCGGGAATGGTGAAGCTACCATCGGCATTGGATTCAGGAAGGGCGGGAAAATCCACACCATCTTGACCAGCCATTTTATAGCGACCATTGCTGTTCACCACTTCAATCCCAAAAGACTGAGCATCCACATTGAAAGTCACGGGCTGATCGGGCAAAGAACGAAGAATATCGATCACCATTTTGCTCGGCACGGCCACCTTCATGCTTTCCTTGCACTCAACCTGCATGCTTGTTGTCATACTGGTCTCAAGGTCCGTACTGTAAATCCGCAACTGGTTGTCGCTGATGTCGAATAGAAAATTCTCCAAAATGGGAATAATGGGTTTCGACATGATGGCACCGTTCACGGTTAACAAGTGCTGCAAGAGGTCGCTGGATGGCGCTATGAAATTCATGATTTATTCGGAGTTTTTATGGTTTTCCTTGTTTACAAACTTATTGTATCTTCCTTTACAGAAATTCACATTGTTCAAACTTTTATGAACACTATTCGTCTTTGTCCTCTGGTTTTTCTTCTTCCACGATAACAAACACATCTTCGTTGTCTTTTTTCATGAGATATTTCTCACGGGCATAGCGCTGCAGATTGCGGTCATTGCCAAACAGGTATTGCTTTTGCTGGGCCAGATCGGCGATGGCTTTCTTATGCTCTTCGATATTCTCTTCCAGCGCATCAATTTCCCGGGCGATTTTGTAGCGATAGAATAAATTATTCATGTCGAAGAACGCCATCCAAATGACAAAAAATCCGAACAAGATGTAGTAGCGGAATCGAAACAGCGGGTGTAGCATAACACAACAAATTTGATGAATTTTTCAGATTATCCAACCCCGCGTATCGGGGCTGTGCGATAATTTGTACTATTTTCGAAGACTTCATGAAAACCCACCGCGTTCTTTCAGCAATTACAGCGCTTTCTGCATTGATTTTGGGGTTGGTAAGCTGTGGCGAACACCCACGGGACGCCAACAATTCGGACATTGTGTGGATAAAGAACGCCTACGCCACGTTGTTTCGGGTGGGCTACTCGGGCACCGATAGTTTTTTGGAGCTGTATACCGACGCCCAAAGCAAGAAAATCGCCGGCGCTTTTCATTGGGGCACATCGGCTGCGATCCAGGGGTACGAAAAACTCAAAGACCGGAGCAAAATTGTAAGTTTATCAGCCATACATACTGGCATGTTGGCAGAGCTAAACGCCCACAGATACTTGGTTGGCGTTGAATCTCGCAAATACATCGCCCATCCGTTGTTACAGGAAAAATCCAAGATACATTCCCTCAGTGAGGTTGCCCCCGACGGACCAATTTTGCCCGAGAAACTCGCTTTTTGCAACCCTACACTCCTGTTTGGCACCCTCAGCAGCATAGAGGACAAACAGGCCATTGAGCGACAGGCCAAAGGAAAATTTTCAGTGCTTTGGTGCAACAACCACTTGGAGAACCACCCACTGGGCAGGGCCGAATGGATCATTGCTTTTGGTTGGGTTATGGGCCGGGCCGAAAAAGCACAGGGCCAATTTAACACCGTAAAAAAGGACTACGAATCGCTGGTGGTAGAGGCCAAAAAATCCGCTGGCACCCACCCCAAAGTCATCACCAACTGTGTTTACAACGGGATGTGGTTTGTACCGCAATATTCATCGTATGTTTCTCAGTTCATTCGCGATGCAGGCGGGGAGCCTATCACGGCCGAAACGGGTACGGGCAGCAATGTCGTGAGCATTGAAAAGGCCATCGGTTTGTTTTCGGAGGCCGACATCTGGATCAACACCGATTTATGCACAACCTTAAGTTGTTTGAAAGCGAGCGATCCCCGGGTGCAGCATATCAAGGCGTTCCGCCTAGGCAAGGCCTATCATTTCAACAGACAACAGCAGGCAAGCGGAAGCAATCCGTACTGGGACATGGGCTGTATTTATCCCAACCGCATTCTCAGCGATCTGTTTCACATCTTTAAAGACGATTTACATGCAGAATCGGCGTACTACTACGATATTTGTAAGTAAGCACCGCAGCCCATGCAAGATTCAAAACCACATATTTCTCAGGCCCAATCGGTGAATCGCCGCGGCCTGCGGCCGCGGCTAACCCAGCTGCTCGGTGGCCTCGTGGGCTTGATTTTATTGCTAGATTTAGAACCCAACGCCGCCCGATGGCTTCAACCCGGTGGCGCATCCATATTTTGGGACCTGCACTTCCCCCGTGTCATGGCCGCCACCATCGGTGGCATCGCATTGGCTTGGAGTGGACTGATGATGCAAACCCTATTTCGAAATCCCCTGGCAGGCCCCTTCCTCATTGGAATTACCCCAGGAGCCACCTTCGGCGTAGCCCTGATCACCTACCTGGGAGCACAGCTGGGGCTCGACAACAGTGGCGCATCCTTCGCCCTCCAACCCCTCGCTGCGCTCGGGGGCGCCATGCTGGTGCTGTCCATTCAACTCGCCCTGCACAAAAAACTCACCCAACTGCATGCCCTGCTGCTGGTGGGACTGGTCCTCGGATACTTTTTCGGAGCCGCCGTTGACATCATCACACAAACCGCGCAAGCACAACAAGTAAAACAATTTGTCATGTGGGGCATGGGTGGATTCGACCGCGTCCTCCCCTCCCAGCTCCCGCTACTCGGTTTTTCTACCGCCCTGGGTCTACTCATCCTGCTCATCCACAAACACGCGTTCAACGCCTACCTTCTTGGAGACATCCATGTAGAAAGTGCCGGAAAATCAGTAAAACAACTGCGATTGTGGCTCATCATCGGTAGCGCAAGCATGGCATCCATTGTCACCGCCTTCTGTGGACCCGTTTCTTTCGTAGGCCTCATCGCCCCGCACATCTCCCGTAAAATCAACGGGACTGAATCGCATGGTCCCAACATACTCACCACCGCTTTCGCCGGGGCCACCCTCACCCTCACCGCCGATGTATTGGCCAATCAATTGATTCCCAACAGCATCCTACCCATCAACGCCATCCTTTCCATCATCGGCGCACCCGTGGTCATTTTCATGCTCGCCCGAAAAGACTAACCCTGCAAGCCCTCTCCCTTGCAACTTGAACCTACGATTACTCCAAGCGCTCTTGCTTGATGATGTGATCTATTTGATAATCCAACACTGGATCGTACTCCTGCTTCAAATTATGTCCATAAAAACTACCAAAGGCCTGCCAAAACAATGCCTCTGTGGTGCCGCGGTAATTTTTCATGATCTCCCAACTCGTCTTCCCCGTCTCCCGATGCAACAACTTCATCAGTACCTGTCCCTCCCCAATGGTCATATTTTTCAACTGCTCCATATACATCTGCTTGATGCTCTCCTCACACTGTTTGATGTATTTCTTTCTCTCACGGCGGTTCTGTATGGTATTCAACTTATCCTCCATCGCGCGCATTTTCATGGCCGCCATTTTCGCATAAGGCATGGTTTTAATGACCCGACGTTTCAACAATTGATACTCCTTCTTCCGCTCTTCATCCATACTACCCGATATCAACACCGGGTCCATTCTCCGAAAATCACTGGTCTCAATGGTATCCACCTTCTGAGGCTCCGATGATCCCCAAATTTGTGCATGCAAACCGCCCGACATCAACATCGCCAAGAAATACACCCAACCTTTTAAACTTTTCATGATTTGTAACGTCTAATCCACTTTTTCATTTGTCGCTGACTTTAGCGGGTTTCTGCCCGACCATATCCAGCCCAAAACACCAAACAACATCAGTGCCAAAGAAATCAGTTGGGCTTGACTGAACGACAAACCCGCCACGTCATACAAACTCACGCCATGCTCACGGATTGATTCGATGAGCATACGCTCAACGCCAGCCATCACCATGTAGGCCGAAAACAGTTGAAAGGGTGCCAACGACCACTTGCGTACGACAAACCACAACACAGCAAACAATCCCAAGGCCATCAATGCCTCGTACAACGGCGTAGGATATACGGGCACCGACAGTTGGTAACAATATTCGCCGGAACATCCCGGAATCAATTCCATCCCCGTAGAGGCGTAATCTTTCCCCAACACATTGTGAGGATATTTATAAGCCCAAGCCCAATCGGGCAGTCCGGGATTCGGCTTCAAATTCGCAATACCCCAATCGCCATCACCCGAGAAATGACATCCGAACCGTCCCAAACCATAACTCAACATCATCGCCGGTCCGCCCGCATCAAACACATGTCGCCAATGCATACCGTGTTTTTGGGTATACCATATTACACCAGCAGCCCCGCAGATAAGACCCCCGTAAAATGTCCATCCACCGCTGGTCAGCAAATCCAACAAGAACGTTTCCCAGTGAATTTCGCTTGGCGTCTCCAACAAATGAAACACTTTGGCACCCAAAAATCCGCTCAGCAGGGCCACGGTGGTGATGTTCGACATCCGGGCAGAGGCATCCATTTCCAAAATGGTTTCGGAGGGTGTTTCTCCGCGTTGTTTTTTGTCGGCCACCCAAGTCCTCCAAAGCGAAAAAGCCATCGCACCGATACCAAACAACCAACTTCCTTCGGTTGAAAACACATGGTCTTGGGGAGAAAACCCATCGCCCGTTTCCACCATGAGGTAGAGAATCTTGTAGCCAAAGACAAAGGCCATCAATCCATTGATCACATATTCGCCGCGATCCACACCCACACCGGTTACCTGTTTCACCTTCACTTTGGCAAAATCACCCGAGGCGGTTTTGCGCGCAAATTCGGTAGACATCGCCCAATACGCGGCGCCGATGCTCAAGGCAACAAAAAATCCGAAGGTATTAACGACTTTCAGGAAGGGCAATGAAATCCCCGTAAGGTCAAACAAAAAATGGTAGAGGGTTGGAAACACAGGTGCAAGTTAATGCCCAACAACCGCGTAATCAAATTCTGCTTCTACCCATCCTTCTGGGTTGAGCGAAGCCAATTGAACGTTGGCAACGGTATTCACCAACAAGGGATCGTAATCTGTGGCAACTTTGATGTAATTGTCGGTAAATCCAAACATCACCCCGCGGCGCTCTTCCTCCTCAAATAAAACAGGTCGCACGGTTCCCAAATGCTCCCGATAGAAGGCCATCCGCTTCTTTTCACTCAGGCCTCTGAGCATCTCGCCGCGCTCCATTCTCACTTTCACGGGCACCACATCCTTCATTTTCTTGGCGGTGGTATTGGCACGCTCTGAGTAGGGAAACACGTGTAGGTAGGAAATATCCAATTCGTTCAAAAAGCGATAGGTTTCGAGGAAATGTTCTTCTGTTTCCCCGGGGAATCCCACAATCACATCCACGCCGATTCCGCAATGGGGCATCAAGGCTTTGATTTTCTCGATGCGAGAGCGGTATAAATCACTGAGGTATTTCCGACGCATCCGGGTGAGAATTTCATCGCTCCCGCTCTGCAAAGGAATGTGAAAGTGAGGCACGAATCGCTTGCTGCGCGACACAAACTCTATAATTTCATCCGTTAGGAGGTTGGGTTCGATGCTGCTAATGCGATAGCGATCCACCCCTTTTACATCGTCTATGGCTTTCACCAAATCAAAGAAGTTTTGGTTGTGCTCTACCCCAAAATCCCCCAAATTCACCCCGGTCAACACAATTTCCTTGGCCCCTTGTTGGGCGGCTTCTTCCACCAATTTCAACGTATCGGCCACATCGGCACTCCTGCTTTTCCCTCTGGCAAGCGGAATGGTGCAAAAACTACAGAAGTAATCACAGCCATCTTGGACCTTCAAGAAGATCCGGGTACGATCCCCCACACTGTATCCGGGGACAAACGTATTGACTTCTTTAATGGGGGCATTGTGCACCAGCGCTTTGGGCTCTTTCACCAACGTGTGCAGGTGATCAATCAGCTGAAACTTTTCGGCAGCCCCTAGGACCATATCAACCCCAGGAATTTGCGCAATTTCTTGCGGCTTGAGCTGGGCATAACAACCAATCACCACCACGTACGCCGCCGGGTTTTGCTTGAGTGCTTCTCGTACCACCTTTTTGCATTTGCGATCCGCATGATCTGTGACACTACAAGTATTGATCACATACAAATCTGCCCCTTCTTGAAACTCGCGTTTTTCAAATCCCGCCTTTGTCAATTGCTGTCCGATAGCACTGCTTTCTGCAAAATTCAATTTACATCCAAGGGTATAAAAGGCCACGGTTGACATAGAAAAACGGTACTGCAAAGGTACGAAATCCTTGTTGGCTTAAAAAACCAAGGCAAACTCCAAGCTCCAAGTCCCAATCATTTGTGGGGTACCGGGCTTTTCTTTGAGCGGATCGGTGGTGGGGGAAATCAATTCTATTTCTTTGTCGTCGATCCCATCGTTATCGGAGTCCACCATCCCACGGATGACGAAGTTATTATTGAGGTTGAGCAAACCCATCTTCATCGATACAGAATACCCCACCGATTCTCCTCGGAACTGGTATCCCAACACAGCTTGCAAGTCAACCATTTTCAGCGGCAATCGGTCCCACTCTTTGATGGCATTGTAAGCGTTGTTGGAAGTAGGCAACGGTCGTTTTTGCGAACCCACATACAATACCGAGTTGAAATTGTAACCCAGTTGCACCCCTGCTTGTAATTGCTCGATTTTTTTGTCGCGCTGCTTCGACAAACGATAATTCACCAACAATGGCAAATCCAAACTCATCAAACTGATTTTGGTGTACGCGCGATTGACAGCGGTGTCTGTGACTTTGGCGTTGGCGAAATTACTGCCGCGCATACGCAAATCGAGGCCCGACTGAAAACCCCAGGGCGATGGTTTTTTTTCGGGATTGGAATGGATGTACAAACCGGCCATGAAGCCAACGGCTGGACGTGGATTCTGCAACTTCCCGCCATACATAGAATTGAGGCCCAACCCCATTTTCAACCCATAATTCTGCCTACCCTCGTATTCTTCCCAACCCACTTCTTGGGCTTGCAATTGCAGTCCAGTGCTGGCGAACAAAACGAAAATCAGGAGGCGGTTTAATTGCATATGGGTTTAAATTTCTTTGCCTTTGAGCGCGGCAGACACAGCAACATCCATCAATCGTTCTGCAAAAGGACGGGTGTAATCATTCAACTCCGTCACCGCTTGCAAGACACTGTCTTTGTCGCTTCGCTCGTCCAATAGACACTTCAACGCAGCAATCCGTTGTTTTGTTCCGCTCATTTCATTCTCATTGAGCAAATTCGCATTTTTTTCGATGAATCGCTCTGCGAGGTATACCAATTGTTGTCCTTCGTTGAGGGCCTCTTGGTGCAGGCGTCTGGTTCGCCCGCCGCGCCCGCGCCGATTTCTTCTCCGTCGGCGACCTGCTCTGCGCCCTGGCGCCCGCGGGCCTCCTCTTCGGCCGCATCGCGAACTTCATCAACGGCGAGCTGGTGGGCGA
>JBANFU010000201.1:0-5984 GCA_037975865.1 Bacteroidota bacterium | reverse complement strand
TTGTCAAGCCTGGATTTTACCTTCTCGGACCGCGATTTGATTGCCACAGATTACCGATTGCAAAATGTATCGCAGCTGCTGAAGGAAATTGATACGTTTCATTTGAAGTGCACTACGTTGCGGGAGGATAATTCGAAGTATTTGGGCAAGTATATTCACGCGCCTGGGGTGATGACGCAGGATACGTCGCTTCAGCATTATCGCAGAACGGCGGTGGCTTTTGAGCCGTTGAAAGAAAAGCAAATGATCAAGAATTTTCCGGTGGAGCAGCGCGCAACGATTGTTGCCGCGGCCTTGAATCATGCCCGTTCGGTGAAGGGTACAGAGGAGGGGTTGTATACCAGTTTGGATTTTGAGGAAACGGATGTTGATTTGTACCGGAGTGAATTGCATAAAAAGTTTGCCTTCTCCATTTTGGTGGTGCTGTTGTTTTTAATCTCTGCACCTTTGGGGGCCATTATACGCAAAGGGGGGATTGGGATGCCGTTGGTGATTTCTGTGGTATTGTTTGTGTTGTTCTATGCGGTGAACTTGACGGGCGAAAAGATGGGGAAGGAGGGCATAGTGCCGGTTTGGATTGGCAGTTGGATGAGTTCGATGTTGTTGTTTCCGATTGGGTTGATTATTACGTATCGGGCGAGTATTGATAAAAGTTTTCAAGGCAGTAATCCGGTGATGAATAAATTCAAGGCTTGGAAAGCGCGTTGGACCCAACGCAAGCAATCAAAATCGGCAAACGCATGAAATTGTTGGTGATTGGAAACCGGGTGCCTTGGCCCTTGCACGATGGCGGGGCGATTGCTACCTACGGGATGCTGAGGTCACTGGCTGAGAATGGGGCGGACGTGCATTTTTTTACGTTCAATACAAAAAAGCATTTTGCGGAACGTGCCACCATTGAAAAATATTTTGGATTTTGTAAGGTGTATACGCACCCGTTGGATGCGGGGGTGAAAGTGGGTGGTGCCCTGTTGAATCTGGCGTTTGGGGGGAGTTATCACATGGAGCGCTACGATGATGCCCAGGCCGCATTGGCTTTGGGTGACTTGATGGATGCTGAGGGGTTTGATTCCATTTTGGTAGAAGGATTGTATTCGGTGCCAGTGTACCTGCGGGCGGTGTCCGCCCGCAGGTACAGTACGCCGGCGGCGTACCGCGCCCACAATTTGGAATACCAAATTTGGGCGCGCCTGGCTACCGCCACGCAGAATCCCGTCAAGAAATGGTATCTCTCACTGCAAGCCAAACGCCTCCAACACTATGAACACCGCGCCTGGCAGCAGTTTCCGGCCATCGTGCCCATCGTAAAAACCGATGCCCAGGCCATCCAACAGTTCCTCCAACAAACAGAGCCGCAGCAACCCGTGTTGGCTCCCGGTACCCACATCTCCAACATTAAAATACATACCTACCAGCCCGGCATCGCAATAGAACGACCCTTCGCATTCATTCACAAACCCCTGTCGCTCTTTCACATCGGCTCCATGGAATGGCAAGCCAATGAGCAAGGCGTACTCTGGTTTTTGCAAAAAGTGTGGCCCCTGTTGCTGGTTAAATACCCCCAAGCACAGTTTCATTTGGCCGGAAAAGGACTTCAAAAAAATGATCCTCGCTTCTTTCAAACGGGCGTGGTGAACCACGGAGAAGTGCCTGATGCCGAAGACTTTATGCATGCCCATGGCTTGATGATCGTGCCCATTCAAGCCGGTTCGGGAATTCGAATCAAAACCCTGGAAGCCATGGCCCTCGGTGTGCCCGTCGTTTCTACCTCTGTGGGAGCCCAAGGATTGGCAGTAGAACACGGAAGAGAACTTTTGCTGGCCGATCAACCCGCCGATTTTGCCCAAGCCATTGCCAACCTGCTCGCCAACCCCGCCATCGCCCAGCAACAAACCACTGCCGCCCGAGCCTACGTGGAACAATACCATAACCTGAAGCGAAATACCGCCGAATTGCTTGGTTTTTTGCGTGGCTTGAACCACCTTTGAGGTATGTTGACATTGAAGGGTAAGCTTTGTGGGGTGCTGCTGTTGGTTTTGGGTTGTGTGAATGCACAAACGTTGCCCTTCGGACCGCTTCGCTGCCAAGGTCCCGTTCCGCCCGCCTTTTTGCAATCGAGTTCTGCCAAAGCGATGCAAACGGTGCAAGCCATCGATAAGCAATCCAAAAATCGAAAAGAAATTACCGAAGAAGCTGAATTTGCCCTGGCCACAACCTTTGTGATCGATGAAATTCTCAAAAGCGGCAAAGTCCTGTACGGCGATACCATCACCCAATACATCCAAAAAGTGGCCGACGGTCTGCTCGCGCAAAAGCCCGAACTCAAGCAACAACTCAATTTTTTTACCCTCAAATCCAATTTGGTGAACGCCATCAGCACCCACCAAGGCTATATTTTTGTGACCACCGGCTTGCTGTCGCACCTGCACAATGAAGCCGAATTGGCTTTTGTTCTTGCCCATGAAATTGCGCACTTTACCCAAAAACACAGCTTGGCTTCTGCCAAATTAAAAAACCGATTGTTCGATGAGAAAAATGAGTCGGATGGTCTGGAAGAACGCGTAAAAACCATCTATCAATACTCGCGAGAAAATGAAATGGAAGCCGATAAACTCGGGATGGAGTTGTTTTTGTCGGCCGGTTATGGCTTCGATTTTGGATTGGATGCCCTGGCCCTGCTAGAACATGCCGATGAACATTTTGTCAGTGTTCAGGCCAATCCCGCTTGGTTTGAGTCCGGATATTGGAAGATTCAACGTACTGATCTTCCTCCGAATAGTGCGTTAAACGTGCCCGGTAAAATGGATGCCAAAGCCGAGTTCTCGTGGCCCAAATCGTTTCCGGAGATTCCTGTGCGTGAGGCCGGCGACGTCGCCTTTAAAACCCACCCCGATGTGATTGATCGATTGCGTCAAGTAGAGGAACAGTTCAAAGCCGAATTTGATAAGCCCATTCAAAAAGATCCCTATAAATTCACCAACCAACCGTATTTTCAGCATGTCCAGCAAAGAGCTTGGGTGGAAGATGTGATTTCCCATCTCCGACAGGCAAACTTTGTGGATGCCATGTATTTGGGGTATGCCCTGGATTCGCTGATGCCCCATCAGTCGTTTTCAGCCGATGTAAAAGCCATGGCTTGGTACGGGTTGTTACACCACAAAGTCAATGGAGAGGATTTGAATGCGTTTGGACTTCACGATGATTTACGGGACCTCCATGCGCCTCAGGTGCTGCAGCTGAATGAAGTGCTAAAGGGATTATCCAAAGAGCAACTGTCGATCATGGCCGTGAGAAACATCGCACTGGATATTCGTGCCAAAGGCAGTTCGTCGTTCCGACGTAATCTCCTCGATTCTTGCATCAAACTCATGTTGTCGAACCCCACGTTTGAAATGTACAATTATTCCATCAAGGCCGAGGACGCCGTGAAAGAGGGTAGTGCCAAGTGGCGCACAGCCTTTGCGGAATTGGGGTTGGCGGAGATCAGTGGCTATCTCTACTTTAAACGCTTGCGATCCAAGGATTCCTTGGTGTTGCAAGAAGAGTTGAACAAAGAAAATCAAAAGAAAAAGTTGCTGGGGAATGTGCTGGTAAACAATCAATCGCACCTGCGCACGCAACAATTGGGGATTGATAGTTTGTGGATGTTTACCCCCAATTACGATCAGTTGGAAATGACTGGCAGCGGTAAAGTATCGCGGGATTACATCCGCGACGAAGCCATCGCACAGACATTTGAAAACGATTATCAGCAAGCGGCCGCGGCGGCGAAAGTGGATTTGGCCATTCTGAAAAACATGGGGAGCGACAACCTAACCACCGAAGATGTGAATCGATTTGCGTTGATGCAGGATTGGATGGAAGAACGGTTGAACAATGGCCTCACCCAAATGATGCTCTTTGAAACGGGGATCATGCAGTCGGCCCTCAGCCATGAACGCATAGGGCACCTGGCCTGGGCTGGAGCGGTAAACACCATCGAAGCGAGGAAGTTCAATGCGCTCTATATGGCGATCGCCATTGTGTATACGCCCGCATTGCCGTATTACATTTATTGGCAATCGACCAAATCCAAAAAGTTTCAATTCATGGTGTTGGTGTTTAACCCCAAAACGGGAGAAATTGATGGTGTGTTCTTACAAAAATATTCGGCCGAGTGGTCGCGTGACTTTTTGCGCAGTCATCTGTACGATATCATGTTGCAGATCAAAACTCCGCCCAAATCGTTCAAAGGAAAGGGGGGTAAGTCATGAAATTTCTGAAGTTCATGATGGGGGTATCGAAAAGCGCACTTTTGACCTTTGTGTTGGGGTTGACTTTTCAAACGCCTTTGCAAGCCCAGCATGTTGGAAACCCCGGCTACATGGGCAAAACTATCGCCTTGGGGCTGGGTAGTCAGCTGTCGGGCGGATGGTATGGCGGATTCAAAACCCAGGCTTTGCTTACGGCAGTGGCGGAAAAATCAATCAATCGCCAACATTCCATTACGCTGAGGGCTACGTCGGGGGTCTTGAATGTTCCGTTCCGAGAAATGGGATTGACGGTCGATGGACCGGGGTCGGGTGCTACGGCCAACTATTACGGTCGGCTGAATTTTGGCAATCCGCCGGCGTTGCTTACGCGAAGTTGGGGTGCGCAATGGAAGCGATACGCGCTCAACCGGGGGGCGATCGCACCCTATGGAATGTATGTAACGGTAGGGGGCGAGCGCAGAACCATATCGGCCACTGATTCTTTTTCGCAATTGGTGTTCATTGAGGATAATTACAATGATCCACAAGCGTCTTATCGCTTTGCATTGCCCGCGGTGATGCCGAGAACGGCCAAAGCGTTTAATGTGTTGGTGGGGATTGGTAACAAGCGATTTTTCAATGAATCCTTCTTTTTAGATTATCAATTTGGGATGACCTGGTTGTTTTGGTCCAATACCAACATGTATGTGACATCCCTCGATAATGGTGCGGTGGGTCCCAGCTACAATGCCCAAAATGCGGTGGAATTGCAGATGCGACAGATGGATACACGCCGACAATTATTCACCCTCAATGTAACCGCTGGTATGGTCTTTTAATTTGGAAATGATGGCAAAATTTCGTATATTCAGTCAGGTGTTTGGTTTGTGGATGGTCATCGTTTCGATGATTGCTTGTGAGAAAATGGAGCCGTATCCGGTGACGAAAGTTTCGCTCAGGCAAGCACAAAATGCCCCGCAATTTTACAAGCCCTATGTGTACAACAATTGTGGGTTGATGTCGGGGTTTACTGCCTCGGCCAATCAAGTGTTGAACGATTCATGGAGCTATACCGGAAAGGTGTTGGGGATTTCAGAGGCGCTTGATTTCGTAAGCAAAGACGGCAAGAAAACGTTGCGATTTTCCTTTCCCTTGATATTCAAAGAGAACTCGGCGTATTTCACCTATTCGCACTGGAACTTGGAGGATAACTCATGGAATCAGTTGGAAGACGCCGGCGGTGTTCAAATTACCGGTACCGTGATGCTGGGCGGAAAAAAATACCCCATTTTTATTACCGGTAATGAGATGTATGTACGACATGATGGCGACCGACATTACCTGGAACTATGTGGTGGATATTGCATGTATCGACTGAATGGGATAGAAGTGAATAGTGATTTTTCAATGAATTTAATGTGGGAGGAAAAGCGATGAAAGTGAAGGTTATAGTTTTTCTATTTGGGGTCCTCGGGTTCTCGATCTTACAGGCGCAGCCGGTGAAGCCAACGATTTATTCGCCCTCGAACAACGCAATCAATGTGGCGTTACAGCCCGATTTTTCTATTAGTTTAACCACCGGGTTGGCCGATTCGTTTTTGGTGGAGCTCGACAGTACAGCCACCTTTAGCTCAGTAGGGAAGAAGAGCTATAAATCATACTACAATGTGTGTGCGAATTGCGTCAAATTGCCCAAGATCCAATTGAAGATGTCGCAGACATGGTATGTTCGGGCCAGAGCTTGGCGCGCGG
>JBANFU010000185.1:0-8077 GCA_037975865.1 Bacteroidota bacterium | reverse complement strand
TCACCTGTCGCTGCTGTGGGAAGGAAGTCGGGAATTGCCCGGAATCTTGGACTTCTTCAAGTACATTGAAGAAAAATCTTACAAGATTCAATACCGTGTTTTGGCGGCGAGATACCGCGGGAAAACGACTTGTCCCGACTGCCATGGTACGCGGTTGAGAAAAGAGGCGGCCTATGTCAAAGTAATTTCCGAAAGTGATCCAAAACAACTGAGCATACAGGAATTGTTGCTAATGGAAGTAGATCATGCATTATCATATTTCAAGAATCTACAGCTAAACCCAACGGACAGGGCCATTGCAGAGAGAATCGTGGAGGAAATTCAAGGCCGACTCCAATTTTTGAGCGATGTTGGTTTGGGTTATTTATCCCTCAACCGCTTGAGTAATACCCTCAGCGGTGGCGAGAGCCAGCGCATTAATTTGGCTACCTCGTTGGGTTCCAATTTGACGGGTTCGATGTATATTCTCGACGAGCCCAGTATTGGGTTGCATTCTCGAGACACTGAACGATTGATTACAGTGCTAAAAGCGCTGCAAAAAGAGGGAAACACTGTGATTGTTGTGGAGCACGATGAGGACATCATGCGCAACGCGGAAAATCTCATTGACATTGGACCTCAAGCGGGTACTTTGGGCGGCAAGTTGCTTTATCAAGGTAAGTACGATGGCATTCATCACTGCGAAGACAGTTTAACCGGTAAATATTTAACGGGTGCAGAAGAAATCGCGGTTCCGGTGTTGAGGAGAAAATCGACACATTACATTGAATTGGAAGATGTTACGGCCAACAATTTAAAACATGTGACCTGTAAGTTTCCGTTGGAGGCATTTACGGCGGTTACGGGGGTGTCTGGCTCAGGTAAGACCACATTGATAAAGCAAGTGTTATTCCCTGCCATGAGCCGCGAATTGGGGCTTTTTACCACCACAAAACCAGGTAAGTTCAAAAAGATTTCAGGATCTTTGTCGTTGGTAAAATCAATAGAACTGGTTGATCAAAACCCGATTGGCAAAAGCAGTCGAAGCAATCCTGTGACCTATGTCAAAGCATTTGATGAAATCCGCGATTTGTTTGCCAATACATCGGCATCCAAGTTCAATGGATTCAAACCCTCGCATTTCTCGTTCAACGTAGATGGCGGTCGTTGCGATGTTTGTCAAGGCGAAGGGGAGACCATCATCGAAATGCAATTTATGGCCGACATCAAATTGGAATGTGAGGCCTGTGGCGGACATCGGTACAAAAAAGAGGTTCTCGAAGTGGAATACAACGGGAAGAACATTTTTGAGGTTCTCGATATGACGGTGGACGAAGCCATGGATTTCTTTGCAGAAGTTAAATCGGTTAGGGAGAGAATAAAACCTCTGCAGGACGTGGGGTTGGGGTATGTAAAATTGGGACAAGGCTCTAACACATTGAGCGGGGGTGAGGCCCAGCGAGTAAAGTTGGCGTTTTTCTTGAGCAAGGCCAGTCCCAACAAAGAAGGTGGAACCTTGTTCATTTTCGATGAGCCCACGACGGGACTCCACTTCCATGATATCAAAAAACTCATGAAGTCGTTTGACGCACTTATCGCCCAAGGAAATACCGTGCTGTGCATTGAACACAATTTGGATGTCGTCAAGTGCGCCGACTGGATTATCGATTTGGGTCCGGAAGCAGGAAATGCCGGTGGTGAGCTTGTTTTTCAAGGTATACCCGAGGATATGGTTCAAGCCAAAAACAGCGTCACGGCCCCGTATTTGGCAGAAAAGTTGAAATAATCGCAGCTCGACATCGGCTTCTTTAAGCCATTGCGATAAGCGATTTTTTTAGTGCATTGGTCTATTGAATTTCATGGAAAACCTTGAAATCATTACATTTGTGTACTTATGAAAAAACTGTTTCTGATCGGTTTGGCATTGTGGTCGATTGTACCCACAGCCCAAGCCCAAGCAACACTCATTGAAAAGGTTGAAGCCAAGCCAGGGAAGTTGATTGTTCCCTATTCAAAGTATCAGTATCCCAATGGGCTAACCCTGATTGTAAGCGAGGATCACAGCGATCCAGTGGCTCATTTGAATGTTACGTATCATGTAGGCTCTGCACGCGAAACTCGCGGAAAGTCTGGATTTGCTCACTTTTTTGAGCACATGTTGTTTCAGGGTTCTCAGCACGTAGCCGATGAAGAACATTTTAAAATCATCAAGAATTATGGTGGTGATGTTAACGGAAACACCACACGCGACAGAACCGTTTACATCGAAACATTTCCAAGCAACTTCACTGAAACAGCCTTGTGGATGGAAGCCGATCGCATGGGATGCTTCCTTGAAGCGTTTACCAATAAGAAATTTGAAATTCAACGCAGCACAGTAAAAAACGAAAAGGATCAACGCTACAACGTGCCTTACGGATTTTTAATGGAAGTAAAAGACCAGGAGCTGTATCCCAAAGAACACCCTTACAGCTGGTCAACCATCGGGTTTGTGGATGATTTGGACAGAGCTGATAGCAATGATTTGAAGAATTTCTTCTTGCGTTGGTATGGTCCAAACAACGCTTGTATTATTGTTTCCGGCGATGTTAATGCCAACGAGGTAGTGGCCTGGGTTGATAAGTATTTTGGCAGCATTCAACGCGGTCCGGAAGTCAAGAAACAAGCAGTTCCACCCGTTCGTTTGAAGGAAAATAAAGTCATAACCTACCCCGACGCAAATGCCTACGTACCGTTGATTTATTCAACTTTCGTGGGGGTACCTGTTGGCCATGCGGATGAAGCAGCCCTGGATGTTTTGTCTTACCTAATGGGTGGTACTAGAAACTCAACCATTTACAAAAAATTGGTGGATGCGGAATGGGCTTTACAGGCTAATGCCAGCAACAATCCTTTGAGCATGATCAACCACGAGTTGGCCGGTGAATTTTCATTCACTGTGGTGGGCTATCCCTATTCAGATATCCCCCAATTGCAGAAATTGATGAAGTCGGCCATCGATTCTTTCGGTATAGTAGGATTCAGCGATGAAGATTTGGAAAGAGCGAAGACCAACATCTTGAGTAACTATTCTAGTGGTTTGGAAGATGTAAGTACAAAAGCCAATTACTTGAGTGCTTTCTGGTACTTAGATGCGAAAAATGCCGATGGCAGTAGCTACAATTTAGAAGATGATGCCAATCGCTACAGAAGCTTGACAAAAGCAGACATCTTGCGTGTGTATGAGCGTTACATCCGTAACAAATTCTCATCAACCGTAATCATTACGCCCGCTCAAGTTGCGGAAGGTGCTGAAAAGCCCAAATATCAGAGTGTAAACCCCAATGCGGGTTTCAAAAGCGCCATCGCAGAGGCGGAATACAATGGATTGACGCCCCGACCTGTGAAAGACAATTTCGATCGCAGTGTTCGTCCTCAACCGAAAGCCATTACTTCAGCAAAAACGCCCAAAGTGGAGAAGAATATCCTGCCCAATGGGTTGGAAATTTGGTCGACCTATTTCGATGAAACACCCCGCGTGATTGTACAAATGAATATCGAAGGCGGTCGCTTGCTTGAAGATGGTAAATTGGTTCCAAAAGGTACCGCTGAATTATTGGCAAGTGCTTTGGAGACTGGTACGGCATTGCGCACGCCCACAGAATTGGAAAAGGAATTCGAAAAGTTGGGTGTAAGCATCGGTTTTGGCGCTGGAAGCACAGGTACAAGCATCACATTGTCATGTGAAAAGGAAAAATTGGACGCGGCTGTAGCGTTGTTGGAAGAAATGATGTTCAAGCCTCGTTGGGACGAAGCCGAGTTTAAAAAGAATAAATCTCGTGCGAAAGAAGGGGCAAATAGCAACTTGAGAAATCGCAGTGTAGGAGCCTCAAATGCCTGGAAGCGATTGATGAACGGGGATAATGCCCTGGGAACATCGGTGCTGGCGGACGATTACGACAAAATCACCATGGAGCATTGCAAAGCCTATTACAATGCCAACTATGCCCCAAACTTGACCAAAATGGTGGTTGTAGGTCCTTTGACTGCAGCAGAAATTGACGCAAAGTTTGCTTTCTTGAAGAAATGGGAGAAGAAAAATGTAACGGTTCCCAAGCCTACACCTGCGATCAATGTAGAAACACCCCAATTGTTTGGCGTTAAATATACCGATGCCGATCAAAGTGATATCTATGTTGGTTTTAAGTCGTTGCCCTATGATGCTACCGGAAAATACTTCCAAAACAGTGTTATGAACTTTGCCTTGGCTGGAAACTTCAATAGCCGTTTGAACTTGAATATCCGCGAGGATAAGGCGTGGACGTATGGTATTCGCGGAGGATTCTCACCTTCGTACAAAGATTTGCCCGGTACCTACACCATTTCAGCCGGTGTTAAAGCCAGAGCCACGGATAGTGCCATTGTTGAAATTATCGACGAATTGGTTCGTTACAAGAACAATGGTATTACCGATGAGGAATTTGCATTCACCAAATCGGCTTTGGTTGCAAGTGAAGCGTTGGAATATGAGTCGATCGGACAAAAGGCAGGCTATATACTTCAAATGGCCAATCGCAATTTGCCTGTGGATTATGCAGATCAACAGTTGCGCATACTTCAAAGTATGACCAAAGAACAAGTCAATAGCTTGGCCAAAGAACAGTTGAATTTGGATAATTTGGTGGTAGTAGTTGCCGGTGACTTGTTGGAGGTTCAACCCAAACTCGAAGCATTAGGCATGGGTAAAATGCAAGTGTTGGAGCCTACTGGCGCGGGTAAAATCAAATACCTGAAAGCTGGAACTACAACTTTGCCGAAGAAGAAATCCCCCTACAATCCTCCTGCGGATTTGCGCAAATAAAACGTCGCTAACGCAATCATTTCAAAAAGGGAAGGGCAACCTTCCCTTTTTGCGTTTTTAACAGATTGGAGGCCGTTTGTAGTGCTCGAATTTCCCACTGCAAAATGTATAAAATTTGTGGGCAACATCGCCTGTCATTTCTTCGGTATTGGTGGTGATTCAGCGTAATTTGTATAACTGACTATTATCCATGGATGAGTTAAACGAAAACACAGAAAGAATTATCTCCATCAACATTGAGGAGGAAATGAAAACTGCCTACATCGATTATTCGATGTCGGTGATAGTTTCCCGGGCTTTGCCAGACGTTAGAGATGGTCTAAAACCTGTACACAGACGGGTGCTATACGGAATGACAGAATTGGGCTTGGCCTCGAACCGCGCGCACAAGAAATCAGCGCGTATCGTAGGTGAGGTATTGGGTAAGTATCACCCACACGGGGATAGCTCCGTATACGACACCATGGTTCGTATGGCGCAGGATTGGAGTTTGCGCTATCCGTTTGTTGATGGACAGGGTAACTTTGGTTCAATTGATGGTGATCCGCCAGCGGCGATGCGATACACGGAAGCGAGATTGAGAAAAATCGCTGAGGAAATGATGGTGGATATTGATAAAGACACTGTGGATTTCCGACCCAACTTCGACGAAAGTTTGGAAGAGCCATCGGTGATGCCCGCCAAAATTCCCAATTTGTTGGTGAATGGGGCCAGTGGTATTGCCGTGGGTATGGCAACGAATATGGCGCCACACAACCTCACTGAGGTTTGTGATGGTATTGTGGCCTACATCGATAACAAGGATATCGAAATCAGCGAGTTGATGAATTACATCAAAGGACCTGATTTCCCAACCGGTGGGACAATTTACGGCGTTGAAGGCATCAAAGACGCATTTGAAACAGGCAGAGGCAGGGTAGTGATGCGTGGAAAAGCCGAGATAGAGGTTTCGAGCACAGGTAAAGAAATGATTGTCGTAACAGAGGTGCCATACCAAGTTACACCCTCGCAAATCATCATTAAAACCGTTGATTTGATCAATGAAAAAGTCATTGAAGGAATATCGGCAGTTCGCGATGAAAGTGGTAGGCAAGGGATGCGTATCGTATTTGACCTCAAACGCGACGCGATTCCGAACATCATTTTGAACCAGTTGTTCAAATACACCCCATTGCAAAGCAGTTTCTCTGTAAATAACATTGCTTTGGTTGCAGGTCGACCTGAAATGTTAAACGTAAAAGACATGATCCGTCACTATGTGGATCATCGTCATGAAATCGTTCAACGTAGAACCCAATATTTGTTGGATGAGGCTAGAAAGCGCATTCACATTTTGGAGGGCTTGATTATTGCCTTGGACAATCTGGATGCGGTTATTAAATTGATTCGTGAGAGCCGCACACCAGATGCAGCGAAGGAAGGATTGATGAGCCAATTTGGTTTGTCGGAAATTCAATCCAAAGCGATTTTGGAAATGCGTTTGCAGCGTTTGACAGGCCTTGAAATTGATAAAATCCGCGAGGAATACAACGCCGTTTTGAAGGAAATCCAATACTACGAAAGCATTTTGGCCTCCGAAGAGTTGAGAATGGGTATCATCAAAACGGAGATTACGGAAATCAAAGATAAATATGGTGATGCACGTCGCACCAACATTGAGTTCAGCGCCGGTGAGTTTAACATCGAAGATTTGATACCGAACGAGGAAGTGGTGATTACCATTTCTCACATGGGTTATATCAAACGTACTTTGTTGAGCGAATACAAAGAGCAAAATCGCGGTGGTAAAGGCCTAAGAGGGGTTTCTCACCGTGATGCTGATTTCGTTGAGCATTTGTTCATTGCCTCAACCCACAACTATTTGTTGTTGTTCACTGAGCAAGGCCGTTGTTTCTGGTTGAAGGTGTATGAGATTCCGGAAGGACAGAAGGCAACAAAAGGACGACCCATTCAGAATTTGATCAGTATCCCCAGCGATGACAAAGTGAAAGCCTACCTGAATGTGGTGAATTTGAAGGATCCGGAATACTTGGAAAACAATTTCATCATCATGGTCACCAAACAAGGAGTTGTGAAGAAAACCTCTTTGGAGGCTTACAGTCGTCCAAGAACAAACGGCATCAACGCCATCACAGTAAGAGATGGAGATGAATTGTTACAGGCTTGTTTGACCGATGGCGACAGCGAAGTAGTCATCGCCAAGAAGTTGGGTAAAGCGATTCGATTCCCAGAATCGAAAGTACGACCTATGGGAAGAACGGCAGCCGGTGTTAGGGGAGTTACCTTGGAATCAGCCGACGATGAAGTAATTGGCATGGTTTGTGTAAATCCAAGAAAGAGTGAAGCCACAATTCTGGTTCTAAGTGAAAAAGGATATGGTAAACGCACAGACCTCGAAGACTATCGCATTACAGGTAGGGGAGGAAAAGGTGTAAAAACCATCTCTATCACTGAAAAAACAGGAAGCCTGGTTGGAATTTTGTCGGTGACCGACGAAGATGGTTTGATGATCATTTGTAAGAGTGGTTTGACCATACGATTGGCCATTGACAAACTGAGGGTAATGGGTCGCGCAACGCAAGGGGTAAGACTCATCAACCTGAAGGGTTCCGATTCCATCGCTGGTTTGGCAAAATCTCCGAAAGAGGAGGAGGAAGATGAAGATTCATCGGCTGAATTTATCGAAGGAGGAGAAGCCATTGAGGGTAACTCAACTGAAAACAACATAGAAACTGAAACTCCTCAAAATGATGAATAATCTATTCAAATCAACCCTCGGCATTGCGTTAACCCTAGGATTTGCCCAATGTAGCACAGCACAAATCAAAGCAGTAAATTCTGCTGAGTATGCCTTGATGAGCAACTCTGTAGAAGATTTGATCATTGCTAAGGAAGAAATCGACAAAGCAAAGATCAATCCCAAATCGGCGGAATTGCCTAAAATGTATTTGGTCAGAAGCGATGTGTATGCTCGTTTGGCGGGGGCCAAAAACAATGAACTACTGAAAGGTCTAACAAACGCAGCAGGACTAGAGGCCATGGTTTCTATCCGAAAGTTTCATGAAAGCACTTTACCCAAAAAGGCTGAAGAGAAGGAAAACGGCACAGCGCTTGCCGGCAATGCCTTCGCTGCCGGTTACAACGAGGCGATTGCGTTCTTTGCAACGAAAAACTACGACTCTCTATGTGTTTACTACGGTGAGATGATCGCTATTTTCGATTATTTGGATACCGCGATGTCCAGAAACTTGGCAAACA
>JBANFU010000171.1:0-4760 GCA_037975865.1 Bacteroidota bacterium | reverse complement strand
CCTGTTGTAATAACACATTGTTACTGCGAGAAAACATCTTCAAACGCCAGTTCTCATTGCGCGTCATGTACTCTAAATTGAAATTGAACGGAACGGCTACCGAGTTCACCAGCATCGCCATGGTGGGATCGTAGTTGAGATCCAGTCGTAAACGCTCCGATAAAAACCATTCGCTATTAACAAACACCTGTGCGTTGCTTGCCGTACCACTTCTACTCCTCACATCGGCAACATTCACTTGAATCCGCGTGGGAATTCCATATTTTGCAAATAGGTCATTCATGACCGAAGAGGCGATATTCGATACACTATTTCCCGCTACCCCAGCCCCACTAATCACATTACCGGCAGTGGGATTTCCACTAGAAAACGAAGGGGGCAAGAAATTGCCAAAAATCAACAAGGCTACAGACTGTCGCATCACTTCATCTTTGTCTTGCCTGATTCGCTGAATTACGGCATTCACCTCGCTGTTACTACCGGTACTGTTGGCCAATTCGGGCGCCTGTAAATCAAAGCCGATTTGGGGACGCAACAAACTTCCCGAGATATTCAAAATACTCACGATCAAGGTAGGTGGATAGGTAGCCCCAGAGGCGCCGCCCGAGGTGAGCATCAACTGGGCCGGAGAAATCCGTTTCTCCAATCTGCCCGACAGGGCCAAATTCGCGTTATATGGATCACCAACCCACGTAATTTTCCCGCCCTCATCAAGAGAAATTCGCTGGGTAAGCACATTGATTCCAGGTAAAGAAAACACATACTCCCCAGACTTAATCGTATACTGCCCATTCAAATAAAATCGCTCCCGATCATCGTACAGAATGCGGATATCACCCGTTCCGCGTCCGCGAATCAAATCGCCCAACCGTCGATCAATTAAAAACTCCGCTTCCAGTTCCGGATTGGCATGTACAATGATTTCTATGTTACCCAATCCGCTGCTTGTTGTCTCCTTTGCTTTGCTCATCACCTGTCCAAAATGATTCCGGAAAGTAATGTTCCCCGCCACCGATGTAGTACTCAGAGTGGGATAAAGAATACTCAGCTTGCTGTTTTTACCAGGCGCCATATCCACCTTGATATTGACTTTGTTGATCGGACCAGAAATTCGGCAAGTACCGGTGCCCCAAGCCGTTCCGAAAAATAAATCATTGTCCTCCTCGGTGGTCTGTATCACACGAATATTCTTGGCATCATAGACGTTGAGATCCAAAGCCAAGTCCCTATAATTGTTGTGCGTAAACGCAAATGTAGCCTTCGCCGTTCCCTTTTTGGCCGCACCGTAGACCAGGATAGGCTCGGTAGTGAATATCCCATTCGACCGCACTTGAAACGTAGCATCAAAATGATACTTTGTCTTCAAATAATCCACCCCCAACGTTACACCTCGGGCATTCAAATTGCCTTGCATTACCAAATTCTTCAAGGGGCCAACCATTCTCACCCGTCCGTCAACCGACCCCGCTTCCGTTGTGATAATTCCCTTCAAGAAAGGTTGTAGCACATTCACCGATGTTTTCAGCGGAATATCTGCCATCGCATCCAGCACCGGTTGATCTTGATTCAAATCCAAAGTACCCAAAAAGGCAAATTCTTTCAGCGCACCTTTTCTACCCGTCAATGCCAAGTTGAGTATGCCCGATTGCTGTCCTTCCGAAAAATTGGCTTCGAAACTTCCATAGTGATACCCCAAATATGTGAGGTCGTTCAGATAATTTTGTCCAAAAAGTTGAAAGCGCCCCAAAGCCGCTGCGATTCTCACTTTGCCACCCAGGTGAAAGTTTAGGCTATCGAATGTGCCCTCAGGAAAAAATGGCGACAACAATTCAGGGGTAATATTGCCCAACTCCACGGTAAAAGTATCAAGGTTGCTGGGCCCCAACATACCATACATTTCTAAGAAATGACGTTGACTATTCACCATCAAATTGCTCACTTGCAATCGATTACCCTTTTTCAAGGTGATGTGCGATGATTGATCCAACTGCCAAGGTTCTTGGTTGACTTGAAAGTTGGCCGAGGTTATTTCCGTCGGTAGTGAGTCCTTGCTGACTTGGCTATTCGCTTTAAAATTGACATTGTATCGATTCTTTTTGTCGTGAAGATCAAAACCCAACCGCATGGCCCCATCCACCACAGTACTGGTTATTTCAAATCGATCGTAGTTGGTTTGGCCAATTTGAATTTCTTTGGCGGTCACTTTGCATAGGGCTTTTCCAAATTCAGCAGTACTTGCCTGCAATTTCAGTCGTTGTATGTCTACCCCCTTAAACTCCAGATCAACGGGACCTAACGTAAAATCCACTTGCTGATGACCTTGTTCGAAGGCGCCCACCAAATTGATGGGACCACTGTTCAAGGTTGGCTCCACGAAGGCCGATAGCCAACTCGTTTGGATCAGTTGTAAATCGAATTGAAAGTCGTGAGGAATAAACTGTTTCGGTGCCTCAAATCGCTCAGGCACAGCATTGTGCAGAAACAGTTGAGCCACCTCTTTAGATTGAGCAAAATCGAAACCGGCACCTATATTTCCATTCAGCCAATCCCCAGAAAACGCCCACCCACCACGCTCACTCTTGACGATTTGTTGGCTGTTACAAAAATATCGAACGCCTGCATGGTCAGCCACCAGCTGATTCACCTCCAACGTGGCATTGGAATGGGTCAAATCCTCTCCCCCATAAATCAACGAAGCGCTGCCACTGATAGCCATGGGCAAGGACTGAAGTCCCAATCCATCAAACTGAATATCGGTAGCCGAAACATTGACATCGGCGGTTGGATTTCCGGAAGTCCAGGCTTGTATGATTGCATCCCCCTCAAAAGCAAAGCGAGAATCCGTAGAAACCACATTCAACAAAAGCTGGTCTCCATCTACCGTGCTATTGAGGTCTACCCCATGCAATGTCCTACCCATTACGGCGTACTGCGACAATTGGAGATCCAAATCCAATTCCAGGTTGTCTTTCGTGATGCCAATGCCCGTGAGCAAAACATGAGACTCGTCGATGTGTGCATCAATCCCATTTCCCACCAGCGCCCCGATATCCCATTGTTGGAGATTGCCTTCGAGATCGTATTGCATGGCATCCACACTTTCAGTAAAATCAAGCATCAGATGACCCGAAAAATGCCCTGGATTGGCATCCAAATCCCCATCAAAACTCACATTGGTGAGCGCGCCGTTTAACTGTCCTGAAAAATCTGCCGCTTCAATGGTTTGTATGGCCGAAACAGAATCTAACTCATAAACCACTTCTTTCAAATCGGCCATAGCCACCCGCGCATCGCTCAAATCGAGACGATACTCAAAGTGATCTAAATCATGCAAATTTGATAGGGTTCCACTCCCTTTGATTCTGGTTTGATCGGTTAAAGATTCCAGCAGGAGCGATGAAACTTCCATTTTGGCCAACGTGCCAACCGCGCGTCCGTTGACGAATGTTGGCAAGCTGCGATCGTTAAACCAATCGTGAAACACTTGTAATTCTTCCAAATTCAACACCGACTTACTCAAACGGAAATCAAAAATGACTTTGTGATACACATCGGCAAAGTCGCGCATCCGGTTATACCGCAATTCTACTTGGTCCCCAATCTCACTGTTGGGCGTTTTGATGCGCATATCGGTGAATAGCATGTGCTTCCGATCGATGATGGTTTTCAGCGACCCATCCACCACTGTCAACCCACTGCGCTCTTTCAAGGAGATATTTTTCAACCTGGCCCCAAACCACGGCTCCCCAATAATCACCGAATCCAAATCAGCATTGATGTCTTGAAACAACATGTAGTTGGGATCAAAGTGTTTGTCGTACGGCTTATCGGTTTCCACGAAATACAAAAAATCCGTTTTCTCCAATTTTGCATTCCGCATTTTTATATCCCAAACCTTACCAGGGGTGGTATCCGCTGTTTTTGGGGTAAAGTAATCCACCAAAAAATCAATGTTGAAATCGCTCTTGGGCGTATGATACCCCAATTTTAGGTATCCTTTGTACAATCTCACATCGCTAAAAACAACCTCTTTGCGTTTATAATCTACTTGGGTCAGTCTGGCTTGGAATTGCCTAATTTCAATCAGGGTGTCTTTCTCTTGATCATAAATCCGCAGGCGTTCAAGTCTCACATTCCTCAGGAAGTCGACCTCTACGTAGCCCAATTCCACCTTGGTTTTCAGTTCTTCCGACAGGTAATTCACCAGGCGCTGGGCCAAATAATTTTGCACCCAGTGATTGCGCGACAAAACCACTGCGCTTCCCGTGAGTAACAGGAACGACAGCAACATCAGAAGCAAAAACTTCCGTAGTTTTGTACGCTTATTTTTCAATCTCTCAAATTTAAATTTTGACCGAAGTACTGAATCCACCGAAAACCCACGCCTCCATTATATTGGGCATAGAGAGCAGTTGCGACGACACAGCAGCTTCCATTCTGTGCGATGGCAAAATCCTTGCCAACGTGGCAGCGAGTCAATCGGTGCATGAACAATATGGTGGTGTAGTGCCCGAATTGGCTTCCAGGGCACACCAAAGCAATATCATTCCTGTCATTGACCAAGCGCTGAAGCAAGCCGGTGTTTCTACAAAATCGCTATCGGCCATTGCGGTAACACAGGGACCAGGATTGATGGGTTCTTTGTTGGTGGGTAACAATGTAGCCAAGGGATTGTGCATTGCGAACAACCTCCCATTGATTGGCGTCAATCATTTACAGGCACACGTGGCCGCGCTGTTTATTGACCACACAGTGGCTTT
>JBANFU010000162.1:0-3419 GCA_037975865.1 Bacteroidota bacterium | reverse complement strand
CCTGTTGTCGTCCTACAACATCGAAATTTTGTAGGTCCTTGTGGAAACGCGTGGTTCCCGCTCAACGGTTATTTGTAATGATTGAGTACTGGTTTGTCTGACTGGATGAGGTCTTGAAAGGTTGCCATGATATTACAATTGGTGTTTCAAAGAAGACCAACCGCCCCCGTTGTATACTTCGAATCCGTTGTTTTGGAGTATGCCTTTGGCCGAAGCGCTGCGCATGCCTGAAGCACAACAGGTGATTACGGGTTTGGATTTGCTGATTTTTGACAGGTTGTTCTGCAAGGTGTCTAACGGAATGTTGAGACTTCCTTTGATGTGTCCAGACGCATATTCTGCTTTGCTGCGTACATCGATGATGGTAGCCCCTTGGTTTACCAAGGCTTTGAAATCGGCAGCGGGTCCACCGCCAAACAGAGATTTGAGTGATTGAAACATAGTGTTTGTATTTATGGGTGCAAAGTTCTTGGGTTTGGGTGGACTCTGCGGTGACTTTGGTCACGGTGGATGTCGTTCGTCGATGAGTTTTGTGTTTTTATAGTACTTTGTATTGCATAGTACTAAATTTCTACATTATCTTTGCAGCATGGATTTGGAAAACACCCAATCGCAGATGCGCAAAGGCATATTGGAATACTGCATCTTGCAGATTATCTCGCAGGGGGCCTGTTATTCTTCAGATATCCTGGATCGGCTGAAGCAGGCGAAATTGCTGGTAGTGGAGGGTACTTTGTATCCCTTGCTCACCCGGTTAAAAAATGGGGGACTGCTCAGTTATCGGTGGGAAGAATCCAAATCAGGACCACCGCGGAAATATTTTGAATTAACGCCGGAGGGACAGTCCTTTTTATCCTCGTTGCAGGCCACCTGGACCGAGTTGCAATTCGCCGTGGAGCACGTCTCGCAAAATCCCGAATCGGCATCGGCAAAATAGAAATCAATACATCAAACAGAAAACCCATCATAACCCATGAACCGCATTATTTCAGCCAACATCAATGGATTTGTATTTCAGATCGACGAAGTCGCTTACGATCGATTGAAGCAATATTTGGAGTCGCTCCGCCTCCGAATCACCGAAAAGGAGGTCTATGACGACATTGAAAACCGGATTGCCGAGTTGTTTAGCCATCAGTTAAATTCGGGGGCGCCGGCCATTTTTATCAATCAGGTGGAGGATGTTATTGCTCAGGTGGGTTCGGCCGAGGAGTTGGGCGATGCCATGGATAGTGTGGACGGCGATGGGTCGTTGGGGGATGCGGGGACGACTACATCGGCTACATCGTCTGCGATGGGCGGTGATTATGCCAAGCGTTTGTATCGCAACGAGGACGATGTGGTGGTGTATGGTGTATGCAGTGGGATTGCGGCGTATTTCGGTTGGGATCCGGTGTTTGTGCGGGCGGCGTTTGGGATTTTGGCTTTTGCTTCGTTTGGAACGGTGATTTTGGTGTATGTCTTTTTGATGGTCATCATTCCTGCGGCGAGCACGCCGGCGGAGAAATTGCAGATGCGGGGGGAGCCGGTGAATTTCGACAATTTGGCCAAGGTGGTGGATCAAAATGTGCGTTCGGCGATGGAAAACGTAAAGCCCCGCGCGAAGCGCGGGCTGGGCAAAACCGGTAGGCTCGCGGTAAAAGTGTTGGCCGCCATTGCTTTGGTGGCTTTGTTCTCGATAATTGTCCCTTCGGTCATCGGCGCGGTGCTATCGGCCGGTATGCTCGCGTTTGTGTTTGACGCCTTCTATGATTATTTCTTGTTGGGGTATACCTATTTGTTTGGTACGATCGTGGCCATCTGTGTGGTGGTTTTGGTGCCTTTGATTCAGATGATTTACGGGTTGATTCGCGTATTGGTCAATGGAAAGCGGATGAGTCCTTTCTTGCGCTGGCCTTTGAATGTGTCGTTCTGGATTGCCTTGGTATTTCTCACGGTGAAATCGGTAGAAATCGGTCGCGGATTTTCCACTTCTGCCTCGGTGAATGTGGTGAAACCTTGCGAACAATTAGACAGTAGCAAAACGATTACCGTGAGAACGGAAGCGGTTCCCATGAAATGGGAAGCGGGTGAGGATGGTCCCACGCGGGAAGAATTGGAGGCTACCTTGAACGATGCCGACATTGAAATTACGGTCAACGGCCGCTCTCATCGCGAAGATGGTCGGGATTTCTACGACCTCATGGTCAACCGGGCCAGCAATGATGTGTCGTTAACCATCGCCAATACCTTGGAGAATAAGCCCTTTGTTACAGTGTATAAGCGCAGCAGGGGCAGTCGAAATACGGCGGTATCGAATGCGGCGGGATTGCGTTACGAAGTGCGATGGGACTCTACCACGTTGGTTTTACCGGATGTGTTGATTTTGGGTAAAAATGCGCCTTGGCGAAATCCTGAGGTGGAGGTGGTGTTGCATTTGCCGGTGGGATACACGGCCAACATCGACCGCAGTTGTAAAGACCTGATTTCTTACGCCAACGACCAGTATTTGGGGTTGGATGAAATGGAAACGGGCTATGCCCGTGTGAAGTCGACCGACGGTGGCATCGAGATGATTTTGCCATAAATTGAGTAAATTGCCATACTTATGAAGCACATCGCAATGGCTTTGGGTATGGTTTGTTTATCAAACTTGGCCATCGCCCAAACCAAAGGTACTTGGCAACAAGAGGTCAATTATACCCTCAAGGTAACCCTGGATGACCAATCGCATATGCTGCGTGGCTCGGAGGAGTTTGTGTATACCAATAACTCTCCCAATACGCTGGAATTCATCTACATTCATTTGTGGCCCAACGCTTACAAGAATAAACATACGGCCCTTGCCCGTCAGTTGATGATGTCGGGCAAAGACTACCTCTTTCGCAATGATCCTGAATATCAAGGGTTTATTGACTCATTGAATTTTGAGGTAGGGGGGATATCGGCTCAGCTGACTTACGATGCCAAGCACATTGATATTGCCAAGCTAACCTTGCCAAAGCCGTTGGCACCAGGGGAGAAGGCGGTGGTGAAAACCCCATTCCGGGTGAAGTTGCCCTCAGGACAGGTGTCGCGCATGGGCCACATCGATCAAACCTATCAAATCACACAGTGGTATCCCAAGCCCGCAGTATACGATGAGACTGGGTGGCATCCGATGCCGTATTTGAATCAGGGCGAGTTTTATTCGGAATATGGAACGTTTGATGTATCGATCACCTTGCCCGAGAACTACACAGTGGGTGCTACGGGGGATTTGCAAACGGAGCGCGAGATCAAGCGGCTGAATTTGCTGGCCGAGTACAACGGCGTGAGTTCGCGGAATCCAGATATCGATTGGAGCAACATCGACAAGCATTATGAAAACAGCGAATCGAGTGGGGTGATGAAGACCCTTCGCTATACCCAGTCGCGGGTGCATGATTTTGCCTGGTTTG
>JBANFU010000130.1:0-3954 GCA_037975865.1 Bacteroidota bacterium | reverse complement strand
TGCCAGTACAAAAGAAGCCCAAGAACGCGTGGGTATAGAATTGGCGGAAAAGATCACTGGGTTTTTCAACTAGTCTTGTTTTGACAAAATTACGGGTACATTCTTTTAAGGCGTTGGTTCCAGTGCGCAGCCTTCAACAGCGCATTCCAACGTACGGTTCAGGCAAACGCCCGCAATCGGAGTTAGAGCAGTTGGCCCGTGAGGAGTCGGTCAGTTACATTCGCATCGTAAAGCCACAGTTTTTTGATGAAACAATAGAGCAGGGTACACCAGCCTTTTATCAGGCGAGTCGGGCTCACTTGGACGTTCTACTGCAAGCACATGCTTTGGATGTGATTCCGAATGCCATGTTTTTGTATGAGCAGCAACAACCCAATATTGCTCCACTGAGAGGGATTATTTTGGCTGTGGGGGCTCAAAATTGTGCTGATGGTACAGTGAAAAAACACGAGAACGTCATTGAAAGCAAGGCCGATCGTTTGGTGAAACACATAGAGGTCCTCCAATCCATTTCCGAGCCCGTTCTACTAACACAGACACTTCCCGATAACATCAAAGCGTGGTTGCATGGTCCTAAATTAGAGGAACCACTGGTTGAAAATACGGATGTACTCGGATTTACACATCGCATTTGGTTGCTTTCGGAACAAGAGCAACGAGCTGTGCTATCTGGATTTGAAACATTAGATTCATTGTATATTGCCGATGGTCATCATCGCGTAGCCGCGGTTACAAAATATTTGCAGGAATCGGGTCTGTCTGACACTCAAGGTCTCATGTCGCTGGTGATGGATCAGGACGACTTGCTAATCAAATCGTTTCATCGGATCATCAAAGGTGTTGGGGATACAGACGTGGTAGATTATTTCGAAAAAAACCAGATTCGTTATTCGGCAGTATCGGAATATCAGACTGCCAACCTCGTTTCCAACCAAGCGATGGTGATGACAAGGGCTGGCGTATATCGTTTTGACCTGGGTAGCCCTGATCCATCGTTGAATGCCGTTGAACAATTAGAGGTAACTAGAATAGAATCCGGAATCTTGCGCGATTTGATGGGAATAGAAAATACAAGCAATGATTCGCGCATTTCATTCATGCGCGGCGATACACCCCTCAACCAAATGAAGGATATGGTAGACCAAGGTGAGTGTGATTGTGTTTTTGTGTTGCCCGCCAACTCGTTTTCACAAGTGGAAGCCGTAGCGGATCAAAATTTAACCATGCCTCCCAAAAGTACTTGGGTAGAACCCAAACTATTGACAGGCCTCGTTTCGCAACTGTTTGATTAAAACAGGGAGAGTTGTTTTCTTTCCGACTTCAACTGAAACGTTTCCCCAAGTTCGCTGTAGAGCGCTTCAATGGCTTCTAGGTCGATGCTGTAAACACTGGATGTTTTTACCGACTTCATTTTAATCAATTTCCCATCTTTTAGCTTTTGCAAATGACCGGATACGGTGCTTTGGCTGTAGGGTAATTGATCCACGATGTCTTGACAGCTGCATTCTCCATGTTGCATCAGGTGCTTTAATATGGCGATTCTACCGGGATGTCCCATTGCTTTGAGTCCATCTGCTGTGGATGTGATTTTATTTTCGAATTTGCCTCTTACTGCCATTTTGCCTCTTTTATCGTGGATTACAAATATACTATGAATTTTTATCGCTTAATAGCAATAGAACTAAATCACGCGGTGAATTTGGTGAATGGCCTTTCTCACTTTCTGAGCACCCGCCAGGGGGTCGTTTTCAGTGTCTCTGTAACCTACAGTGAGCATGACGGCGGCATGGAGATTTTTGTCGCGCAACCCCAACAATTCATCCACCGCATCCCTGTTGAATCCCTCCATTGGTGTGCTGTCGACTCTCATCTGTGCGGCGGCGACCATCGCTTTCCCCAGGGCAATGTAGGCTTGATTGCTAGACCATTTGATAATCTCTTCTGTGGATTTGTCGCCCAGAAATCCCATAATGCTCTTTTTGAAACCGGCCAGTTGTGAGATTTCCCGGTTTCTGGTGTCTGCGATAAACTGTAAATACTGATCCACCATTTCTTCAGTGACGTGTGTCCAAACGGCGAAAACGAAAACATGGGATGCTTCAGTGAGCTGAGGCTGGTTGTAAGCGGCCTCACGCATCTTTTCGCGAATGTCGGTAGATCGTATATCGTAAATTTCGAATGGCTGCAATCCCAAGGAGGTGGCTGTCAATCGAATCGACTCCAAAAGTGTATCGATTTGCGCTTGGGGTACTTCTTGATTGATATAGCGTTTTGTGGCATAGCGCCAGTTTAAATCCTCAATGATATTCATAAAACAAAGGTAGTTGTGAAACGATTAAACACCATTCAAACGGAATTGTTTGAATCCATGTAAATTTGAAGAATACCGCACTGTAAAAACATGGTCATGGCTAAAATGCGTCGGCGCTTAGATCTGGGCAAATCCCACATGGATTGGCTTTGGATGTCGGCCCTGTATTTTATCCTCTTGTTGGGGTTGTTTTGGCCCGCCTTGACAGAAAATGCTTCGATGCAATGGGATGCATCGGAAATTTATTTGCCTTGGAAATATTATGTCACCGAACAATTCAGATTGGGTCACCTACCATTGTGGAATCCTTATATGTCGGGCGGTTTTCCCCAACACGGCGATCCTGGAACCTGGTATGAAGTCAGTTATCTTTTTGCGTTCAAGCACGCCTACGACCTGCAATCTTTGCTGTACGAGTATCTTTTTCATTTGGTTTTGGCTTTTTGGGGCTTTGGGTTTCTCTTGAGAACCTTGGGCAACGGCACAATCATTTCGGGTTTGCTGGGCATGGTGTACTCGCTCAATGGATTTTTTCTCGGAAATGCGCAGCACTTGGGTTGGATTATCGGATTTGCTTGGCTTCCTTGGTTCATTGCGTGTTTGATGATGGGATTTCGACATCAAGGCAGTCGAAAGGAGTTGTTGGGTATCTCCATTTCACTGGGAATCACGGCCCATTTTCTTTTCGTTGGTGGATACCTTGGAGTTACGGCTATGGCTTTGTACGGGGCGATGTTTTTGTGGGTTCTTTGGGTTTTTTCTAACAAACATCGACGAACCAAGGTTGCCATGGGCCAACAGATACGGTTTGTATTTGTGGCATTGCTGGTTTTTACAGGACTATCCTTGCCCGCCTTGTTGAGTTTTTGGGATCTTCAATCGACCATTACCAGAACAGAATTGCTGTCGCTCAAAGATTTGCAATTTGGCCATTGGCCTTGGCGAGCCTTGACTTCGATGTTTTGGGTTGAACCCGATGCGACAATGGCAAGCGGTTTGAGATCGGATATCAGCTTGATCAACGTGAGATGGAGTGGCTTTTTGATGTTGTTGCTGATGGCTTTTTTATTCCTGGGTTTGGCCAAAGGATTGGGACCAGCTTGGACGAAATCTGTGGCACTCGTTTCCATGGCCGTTTTGTGTTTTTTGGTGGCGGTTGGACCTGAATCCTGGTTTCATGGCCTGCTGATACCGCGACTTCCCTTGTTGCAATTGTTTCGTTTTCCTGCTTTGTACAGGGGCGCTGGATTGTTTTTGTTGACGGCGGCAGCAGCCATGGCGATGAGTTACATTTGGAATAAACCCTCTTTTTTGAGGGGTAGTATATTGATGTTGATACTAAGTGAAACGGTGTTTTTCGCTTACCGCGACATCCAAAATACGGTATTGGTTAAAATACCCGCTTATGAGGTAAATGCGCAATTGAGAAAATTTGAAGCAAACACACTGAAATCTGGCGGCTGGCGAAGCGAAATGCCTACGGCGACCGCGGTGGATTCCGATTCAATCATGAATGCCTTGGTGCCTTTTATGAATCAAAATCAGGGCATATATCTAAAACAATGGGCAACGGACGGTTACAACCCATATCAAATCAGAAAAAATGAGGCCCAACGGATTGATCTTCTCAGTTCATCTCAAGC